>JADGAU010000047.1 GCA_015231865.1 Gammaproteobacteria bacterium
AATTTAATTAATCAGGAGAAATACATGTTATCAAAAGTTTCACTATTACTTGCCGTATTTTTAACAGCACCTGCGTTTGCAGCAGAACATACTGTTGGACAAAAAAACAAGGCATTTACACAAAAAACATTAACTATAAAACAAGGAGATACTGTACATTTTGAGAACCAGGATCCATTCTTCCACAACGTCTATAGTTTGTCAGACATTCAAACTTTTGATTTGGGCTCTTATCCTAAAGGTGAAAGCCGTGATGTAACTTTTGAATCTAAAGGGGTTATTCCGGTTGAATGTGCGATTCACCCAAATATGTCCATGGAAATTTCCGTTGAATAAATTGTTTTAAATTTAGTTAAAGTAATTCTTTGATAATTAGAGGCTCACATGCACAAAAAACTGCAAATTATAATATCCATAATTGCTATTTCATTCAGCATAAGTATATTTGCCAATGAGTCAGTTAAACCATCACTTGAAACGGGTGCTAAAATATTTAAATCCAGGTGTGTGTTATGCCATGGTGGTGTTGGAATGGGTGAAGGAATGTTATCAATGGCAGTTAAAGACTATCCTAATACCAACCTATTAGATTACATTAAAGCGAAATTGAAAGATGATATTCGTGACTATGTTATCTGGGGTGGTCCTAAGAATACTAGTAGTGAGTTTTCGCCTCCCTGGGGAAATGAGTTAACCTGGACTGAAATAGAATCTGTTACTGACTTTATCGTTATGTTAAGAACAGATACAGAGAATGCCATTAAACTTATTGAGCAACAACAAGTCGTTTCCAAACCTAGTCTTAAAATTGGTCAGAAAATATATCAATCTCGTTGTATGAAGTGTCATGGAAAAACCGGCGAAGGCGATGGAAAAATGTCTAAAATCATAAAAAACCCGCCTCCTTTTAATTTCACCAAAAGTATTATGCCTGATGAATATCTTCGTATGATGATTTCTCTTGGAGGTGAAGCAATGAATCGCTCGCCTAAAATGCCCCCATTTGGTGATGAACTTAAAAGTATTGAACTAGAGTCTGTGATCATGCATATTAAGTCTTATCGTACTAAATAAAGATTAACTCAATAAAATGGCTAAAACTTTATATCCTAAAGTTAACTCTTCTGAGATTACCGATGAGTCAATTTGGTTATCCAGAAGAGCATTTATAAAGACAACCTTGTCCACTGCTCTTATTTCAACATCTGGTTCGCTCTTATCTAAAGAGCTAAACGCCTTAAAATCCCCAGTTCTAAGGCTTCCTAAACATGGAAGCTTGACTAAATACAAAGATATCACCCGATATAACAATTATTATGAGTTTACCAGTGATAAAAAATTAGTTCACCATTATGCAAAAGAGCTAAAAACGGAACCCTGGACCATAACAATTAATGGAGAAGTTGAAAAACCATTAACTTTTGACATAGATAAACTACTTGGTATGATGTCAATTGAAGAACGAATATATAGTTTACGATGTGTCGAAGGTTGGTCAATGGTTATACCCTGGAATGGATTCCCATTAGCTCAATTGCTTAAAATGGCTAAGCCAACATCAAAGGCTAAGTATGTTAAATTTACCAGCTTATTAGATCCTGAAGTAATGATTGGCCAACGAAGACCCATTCTTAATTGGCCATACACAGAAGGACTTCGCATAGACGAAGCAATGCATCCCCTAACATTTTTAGCAAGTGGTATCTATGGCAAAGATATTTTACCTCAAAATGGAGCACCAATTCGTCTGGTAGTGCCCTGGAAATACGGATACAAAAGCTTAAAAGCTATTACCCACATTACCCTTTTGGAAAAGCAACCAAAAACCACTTGGGTTGATGCTAACCCTGATAATTATGGGTTTTATTCCAATGTTAACCCAAAAGTTTCTACTCCAATGTGGAATCAAAGAAAAGAAGTTAAAATTGGTGAGGTTAGAAAAAAAAGGACTCAGTTATATAATGGTTATGGCGAACAAGTTGCTCACTTATATAAAGACATGGATTTAACTAAGTTTTATTAATGCAATTCAATTTAGTACATTTATTTAAGCTTGTTACCCGTGATTATTTTAAGTATGTCAAATATCTATTCATTTTTTTATCTCTTGTTCCTTTTCTAATTTTATCCTGGCAGTTTTATACGGAGCAATTGGGAATTAATCCTCTGGCCTATTTGACAAAAGTTACCGGCCACCTTGTTATCATCTTTCTAATTCTGACATTATTAATAACACCCCTTAAAAGAATTTCTTCCTATCTGATGACGAAATACCAACTTAAGTATGGTAAACGTTTAGCTGACTGGAACTGGATTATCAAACTTAGAAGAATTTTTGGTCTTTATAGTTTTTATTATGCCTGTTTACATTTAGCTGTCTATGTTTGGTTTGATCAAGGCTTGGAATGGGAATATATTTACGAAGATATTTTAGAACGTCCTTTTATTATGGTGGGCGTTATTTCTTTTTTGATACTATTAATAATGGCAATTACTTCATTTAAAGTTCTTATTAAAAAGCTTAAAAAAAAGTGGCGCAAAATTCATATGTCTATCTACCCACTTTCTATTTTATGTTTAATCCATTACTGGTGGCTAAGTAAAACGATTGAATCAGAACTAATTCTCTATTCTATTTTGACATTTTTACTGCTTTTATATCGTATTTTAGTATGGACACATATTGTTAGGATTAGAAAAGATGATACAGGAATGGAAGTGTCTACAAGACATAAAGTACCATTAAATCATAAAGTAATTTTCTAAACTAAAATAACAAACAATTATGGTTAAACTTTTAAAATGAAACCATAATGATTAATTCAACCAGTTCATTCTACCGCTCCTAAACCTTAAATAAACTTATTTCTTTATTCAGGTTAATGGCTGTATCATTTAAATCTGAAGCAATTTCCAAAGAACGTGCTACAGAAACTTTTGAATCTTTAGAAAGGTTATCAATTTCCTTAATATTGTCTGCAATATAATTAATATCTAAAGATTGTTGAGTTGAAGCTTCAGCAATAGATTTAATCATTTCGGATACATCTCTGGACTGCTTTAGAATTTCAGATAAGGCTTCATTTGCTTTACTTGCTTTTTCGACACTATCTCTGGAACCTTCACTACTTTCCAACATTTTTTCAGAAACTTCCTTAGTATTAGCCTGAATTTCTTTAACCGCAGTGCTAACTTCTTTTGTTGCATCTGCTGTTTTTTGTGCCAAATTACGAACCTCATCAGCAACTACTGCGAAGCCACGGCCCTGTTCACCCGCTCTTGCTGCTTCAATAGCAGCATTTAAAGCTAATAAATTGGTTTGCTCTGCGATACCTTCAATTGAACTGATAATGCCGCTAATATTATTACTCAGATTGTTTAATTTAGATACAGAATCAGATGATTCTATTAAAACATCGGCAACAGAACGAATACTTACTATTGCCTCTCGAACAATATTGCCCCCTTCTTCGGCTTTCGTTCCTGCATCTAAGGCAGAATCAGATGCAAGATTACTTTTTTCGGCAACTGATTGAGCGCTTTTGACTATTGAATCCGTAGTTTCTATTGCTTTCTTAGTCTGCTCCGCTTGATTTTGTATTGTTTTATTTACATGATCAGCGTTTTCATTCATAGATGTAGAATAATTGCCTAATTGCTTAGAATTATCACTAAGGTGAGCGACAATATTGGTTAAACTAGTGGCCATAATATTTAATGTCTGACTCAATTCTCCTAATTCATCCATTGGCTCAGTAACTTCTAATCGGTGACTTAAGTTATTTTGGCTAATTTCACGTGCAAAGCTCAAGGCTTTTGCAAGTGGTCGGGTAATACTATTGGCCAAAAATATTGAAAATATCGTGATAGCACTAATAATTACCAAAGCAAGAATAGAGTAAATTAATAATTGATTTTTAGATTGATTTTGAAGAGTTTTAATGGATTCATCTAAGTCTTTATGTACAAGAATTTGTACCTTGTTCAGTTCAAGTAGTTTGTTACTCACTTTTTTAAACCAAACTTTGGCATCGATGCCAAAACTACTCATTTTTGAAGAAGCAAGAATATATCTAAAAGCTCTTAAAGCCTTGCTATCATCAACTTTTACATTTTGATCGATCCAGTTACTATCTTTATTTTCTGAAAAAAATAGTTTTGCTTTATTGGCTGAATTACGATAATCATTAAGAACTTTGATAATATTATCCATTTGAGACAGTTCATTTTCTGTAACATTGGGCAGTTTTTTATACTGATCAATCTTCATCATAATTCTTTTATGAAAGAAATTAAATCGCTTATAATGCTTTGCATTAGCTCGTAAAATATAGTTTTTAAATTCGTGAATAACGCCTCCATATCCAACTTGTGATAAAATATCAGCTACCACTTCTGCTTTCATAGCATTATTAGCCTTATCTAAAATTGCCTGGCGCATTTTTTTTACTTCGTCAAAAACCTTGTGAGTTCTTATTTCATCAAAATAGCTTATTTGATTGTCTTTAGCCATTGATTTAAATACTTTAAAATATGTTTCCTGTTGATTAATTAATCGCGTACTTTCATTTAAAATTTCAACATTTAACTGATCTTTAACAAACACATCCGTGAAAATTGAACGTTCAAGATCGATGGACTCAAATCCATGTTGTAAATTATTAGCAGCTAAAATTTGTTTCGCGAGGTTTTCATTTTTAATCTCTGAATGAATAGTAAAAAATAGTGAAAATAGTTTGTCAGCAATATTTGAATAATTATCGATAGAATCCTGAATAGAAAATTTATCATTCATCGTATTCTTACGATAATTAGTAAGTAATGAATTCAACTCACTTATAAAACGAGTATTTTTCTTCAAAGCTTTAGAATATAGACTATAATTTAATGAACTAATTTTGTTTTCTAATTGACTTAGTGTTTCATCTACATCCGCTTTTACTCCCTTAAGCTCTGCCAAAATTTTTTTATCTTCAGTGTTTTTATAAAGAACGCTTAATCCTCGTTCTTTTTGTATTTCAAAAAATAATGCCTCTCCTGATCTAGCTAATAATATTAAGGGCTGATCATTATTGACACGATTATATTGTTGATAGCTATCAAACAGACTAATAAAAATAAAATATAGTATGACGACCAGCGGTACGGCCGAAAGTAAATATATTTTTGTTTTTACACTTAAATTCATAAAAATTCCAAACTAAAAAAATTTGATATATTATCTATCGGCAGTAGATACATTTTCTTAAAATAAAAAAATAGTTTTTTCTTGAAATATCTTTATAGTACACCATATTAATTTTAGTTGGAGTAATTCATAAATTGACGAGGATATTAATATGGATGTAATGCAAAGAATAGATAAAGCAGTAAAAGAAAACCCGGTAATAATTTTTATGAAAGGCACACCACAATTACCATCTTGTGGCTTTTCTTCAAGAGCGTCTGATGCATTAAACCGTACTGAACTGGGTTATTCCTATGTCAATATTTTAGAAGATCCTGAAATATTTGAAAACCTTCCGCGTTATGCTGACTGGCCTACGTTTCCACAAGTTTATGTAGATGGTGAATTAATTGGTGGATGCGATATTACATTAGAATTGTTTCAAAATGGTGAATTAAAAACCATGTGTGCGGCAGCTATAGAAAAGAATAATTCGTAGTTGATAGTTGGTAGTTGGTAGTTGGTAGTTGGTAGTTAATAGACTACTGGCTATTAACTATAGACTATGTTCTAAAGCGATATCATATAACTTTTCCCAGGTAAAGACTCCCTGCTGATACCCATCATCAAAGCAAAATATAAGGCCATAATTCCCCTGGGGCTCAATAGTTACAATATTAATATTAGCGACATTCTCTGAATCTTTTTCTTTATAGACTTGACCTGAAAGAATACCGGCCTGCTCTCTTAATAATTGACAGGGATATTTGAATTTATCTCCCTGATTAAATACCAATTCAAGACACCTTTCTTTTTGATTTAATTTAATCTGCGTTGCCAACAACTTCGCCATAGAGGTAACAATTGCAATTAAGCCGTAATTATTTCTTTAATATTGACTTCATTTAACATTGGAAGCTCATCTAATTTATTTAGAGAAAAATAATCAAGAAAATTTTTTGTCGTGGCATATAAGGCAGGTTTTCCAGGAACGTCTTTATGACCAATGATTCGAATCCATTCTCGCTCAATTAAGGTTTTTATAGTATGACTATTAACACTCACTCCCCTAATCTCTTCAATTTCACCACGTGTTATGGGCTGTTTATAGGCAATTAAAGCCAGCGTTTCTAAAAATGCACGAGAATATTTTTGTGGCTTTTCTTCTAATAATAAGCTCACCCACAATGAATAATCCTGACGAATTTGTAGTCGGTAACCAGAACTCACTGAAACTAATTCTAAGGATGTATTTTGGTAACGTGAAGATAAGTCGCTTAATAATTTAAGGATAAAATCATTTGTAATTTCAGTAGATAGTTCATTTTGCTGATTAAATTTATCTTTATAATAACTATCAAATACTTCTTTTATCTTGTTGATAGGTAGTGGTTTATTATGAGATAGTAATAAAGATTCTAATATATTAATTAATCGTCTATTATCCATGATTACAAATTGCCATTACAATGCTTTTAAATAAATTGATGAAAATGATTGGTTTTGTGAAATTTCTATCAAAAATTGTTTACTCAATTCTAAGATAGCCATAAAGGTAATAACAATTCCTCGCCTACCTTCTTCTAAATTAAACAAACTTGTAAATTCAGTATATTGTGTTGCATCATTGTTTTTTAAATGTTCAAGAATATTAGACATTTTTTCTCTGATGCTTAAGGTTTCTTTTTTGACTTCATGCCGGGTAAAATTATCAGCACGTTTTATTAAGCCCTGTAATGCCTGAACTAATTCAGATAATTGCACATCCGGATAATGAATTTGAGTGATTGGACAGATTTCTGGTTCTACCTGAAAAATATCCCGCTCCATTCTTGGTAGTTTATCTAATTCTTCTGCACCTTGTTTAATTTGTTCATATTCTTGTAAACGACGAATTAATTCTGCACGAGGATCTTCAACTTCTTCTTCCGCAATTTGAACTTTAGGTAATAGCATTCGAGATTTTATTTCAGCTAGCATAGCCGCCATAACAAGATATTCTGCAGCTAGTTCAAATTTCATCTGATGCATTGCTTCAATATATTGCACATATTGATGACTGATTTTAGCAATTGGAATATCAACAATATCGATATTTTGTTTTTTAATCAAATAAAGTAATAAATCCAAAGGCCCTTCAAATGTTTCTAAAAAAACCTCTAAAGCTTCTGGAGGAATATACAAGTCATCCGGTAACTTAATTAACTTCTCACCATTAATGACGGCTAAGGGAAGTTCTTCTTGTACAGGCTCAATAAGTTGTTCTTGATTCATGCTTTTACTGTAAACTGAAAACTGCCAACTGATTACTTGTAACTAATCCCAATCGCCTGTCTAACCTCTTTTAAAGTATCACTGGCTACATCAGAAGCCGCCTCCTGACCTTCTTTTAGTATTTTCTTCACCAGGTTCTTATTCGCATCATATTCATTTGCTCGTTCCTGAATTGGCGTTAATTCCTCAATAACGGCATCGACAATAGGTTGTTTACACTCTAAACAGCCTATTTTTGCTTCTTTACAACCATTCGTTACCCATGAGCATACTGATTCATCTGAATAAACTTCATGAAGCTGCCAAACAGGACATTTATCCGGGTTTCCGGGATCGGTTAAGCGGACACGCGCCGGATCTGTCGGCATTTTCTTTATTTTAGTTTCGATATCATCAGTAGAATCTCTTAAAGAGATAGTATTATTATAAGACTTCGACATCTTCTGGCCATCTAGTCCTGGCATTTTAGAGGCCTTGGTCAATAATGACTGCGGCTCTGGTAAAATAATTTTACCAGAACCTTCCAGATAACCAAATAAACGCTCACGATCGATATTGGTAATATTTTGCTGATCATTTAATAATGATTGCGCCATTTCCAGAGCTTCCTGCTCGCCCTGTTCCTGATATCTAGTTCTTAATTGCTGATACATTTTAGACTGCTTTTTACCCATTTTCTTCATTGCTAAAATAGCATTATCTTCGAAACCTTCCTCACGACCATAGGTATAATTAAATCGTCTGGCAACCTCGCGAGTTAACTCAACATGTGCGACCTGATCTGCGCCAACAGGAACAATACCTGCTTTATAAATCAAAATATCTGCGCTTTGTAATAAGGGATAACCTAAAAAGCCATAAGTTGATAAATCACGTTCTTTTAAATTTAATTGCTGATCTTTAAATGAAGGCACTCTTTCCAACCAGGCAAGTGGTGTGATCATAGACAATAATAAGTGTAATTCGGCATGTTCGGGCACTTGAGATTGAATAAAAATTTTCGCAGAATTAGGGTTTACGCCTGCTGCTAACCAGTCAACAACCATATCCCAGGCACTGTCTTCAATTTTTCCTGAATCAGAATAATGGGTTGTTAACGCATGCCAATCAGCTGCAAAAAAGAAACATTCATATTGATGTTGTAATTGTAGCCAATTTTTTAGTACCCCATGATAATGCCCTAAATGTAATTGCCCCGTAGGTCTCATTCCAGATAAAACACGATTATTTTGATTCGACGTTGACAAAATTATAACTCCAAATAATTTGGGCCTGTTGATCCTGGCCTTAATTCAATGATTGTATAAAACCAGCAAATACAGAAGATGGAAAACCTGATAAGTTGATCAATAGCGTTAATATATTATTAATTAGTGGGTTGAGTATTATACCTAAAAGACCTAATAACATTAAAGCGATAATCAAGTAAAATCCATAGGGTGAAAAAGAAGCATATATCCTGGCAAAATTCTTAGGAAGAAATGGCATTATCACTTTACTGCCATCCAGCGGTGGTATAGGGAGTAAATTAAACACCATTAAAATACTATTAATTAGCACACCTGCTATAGACATATAGACTAAAAACAAAACCCATTCAGGCCTAACATCCATTTCAAAGATTAGACGTAAAACTAAGGCCCACATAATTGCCATAACAAAATTACTCATAGGACCGGCAAGTGCAATCCAGGGTATGTTTTTATCTGGATTTCTAAGTTTTCTTATATCAATCATAACCGGTTTTGCCCAACCAATGGCAAAACCAACAACCAAAACCATAATCAAAGGGATTAATATAGTCCCCAATAATTCAATATGTTTAAAGGGATTTAAGCTTAAACGACCAGCGAGTTTCACACTCTCATCGCCAAAATAATATGCTACACGAGCATGAGCAACCTCATGGATAGTAATAGCAAATAAAACCGGTAAAATCCATACTGAAACAAGCTGAATAGTCGTTAGGTTCATCTTAAAGAAACTTTCGTTTGGTTATCTTTTTTGGCGTAGCCACATTGTTTCGCAAATAAATGGGTAAAGCACTGATCGCATCCTGGACTTCACCAGACATAAATTTAAGCAGGCCAAGATAGGCAATTTGTTTTGCATTAGGATATTCAATTGATAATAAACTTTGTTTCTCATCATCGAGCAAAGCGTTAAACTTATCCTTATAAATATTCCAGGCATTTCCCGTTGCAATGAAGTTTTTTTGCTGTGAAACATTATTATAGGCTGTATCTGGAGCTAATAATTGTTCTTCACTATTTATCTGCATTAAATTATTATCGCCTATCTTAATATGACAATTAGATAAATAGACTTCCTTCATTCTGGCGTCAACCATCACAATAATTTTCTCGGCTGATTTTTCTTCATAGGCTGCAACAGCCATAGATTCCAGTGAAGAAACAGCAACCACGGGTAAATCATGTGCATAGGCAATCGCTTTTATAACACTGGCAGCAATTCTAACACCGGTAAAAGAACCAGGTCCCTGTCCAAAAGCCAATACATCTACCTGTGAAATTAACCGATCTGACTCAGTTAAAACTTCATCAATCATTGGTAATAAAAGTTCCGTGTGCTGTTGTGGTGCGACTTCAAATCTTGAAAAATAATTAAAGTTTTGTGTTGATTGATCATAAATCAACACAGAAGCAGAACAGGCATTCGTTGAAGTTTCAACTGCTAAGATGGAAATAGACATAAAATGGGGAGTTGCTATTAAAAGAAACTAATCATTGGCAGCCCAATCCGAACACCAGGCTAATGTCGCAATTTTTTTAAATCTGGCAACAGTCATAGCGCCACGTTTAGAACGATTTGATGATGACTTCTGTGCATTTTCTTCTATGGTTTCCCGGTCAACTTCATAAATTTCAAAGGGTGTATACTCATCATTTAGTAAAACAAGCACGATACTATCCCATTCTTCTGAGGTTTTAATTTGTCCAATTCTAGGGCTGGCTTTACTATCTGAGAATATTGTTCGACCTTTAACCTGAATTTTATCATTTTCAAGATCACCGGCATATTCAGTTCCTATCGCCTCATAAGACAAATGTGCGTCTACAGGTTTTAAGTTTAATAAACGAATAGCATCATAGACAGCTAACTCCCCACTAACACCGGCTAAGGTTTTACCTGTGGTTTTACGATAGTTAGCAGCTAAAACTCTAGCCTGTTCCATTAAAACATCGACTGAATATGGGGTAGATTGTTCTGTTTTTACAGCAGCCATTCGTTATCTTTAAAAGTTTAAAATCTTGTTGATTAAACAATCTAAATGAGTTTATACAACATAAAATTGACAGATGCTATAATACTAAACTTTTTTAAGATAAATATAAAGGTTTACAATGACTTCTCTGGCAATTTTTGATTTAGACAACACGCTATTAAGTAATGATAGTGATTTTTTATGGGGACAATTCCTGGTAAAACAAAATATCGTTGATGCGGATTATTACCAAGAGAAAAATATATACTTTTATGAAGAATATAAAAATGGCACTCTAGATATTAATGAATTTTTAGCATTTAGCTTGAAACCTTTAGCTGATAACGCCTATCAGAAGTTACAAGAATTACATCAGGTTTTTATGGAACAAGAAATAATGCCATGCGTTACTCAAAAATCATTTGCTCTCATTAACAAGCATAAACAACAAAATGATTATTGTTTAATTATTACCGCCACGAATTTATTTATTACCGCACCAATTGCTGATTATTTGGGTATGAATGATATTATTGCCACTATTCCTGAAATGATAAATGGTGAATATACTGGTAAGGTTGAAGGTATTCCAAGTTTTCAGGATGGAAAAGTAATTCGTTTGCAACAATGGCTAAAAAACCATGAAGAGTTGAATTTACATGGAAGTTATTTTTATAGTGATTCCATCAATGATCTACCGCTATTAGAACAAGTCAGCTATCCTGTTGCGGTAGATCCTGATGAAAAACTTCTAAAACATGCTAAGAATAAAGGCTGGGAAATTATAAGTTTAAAAACTTAAGTATTTTCTAATTGTTTCTCTAAATATTCATCATAAGTACCATGGAAATCATTCATTCCATCAGCAGATAATTCAACAATTCTGGTCGCCAATGAAGATACAAATTCTCTATCATGACTAATAAAAATCAAAGTCCCCTTAAACATATCCAGAGCCATGTTTAATGATTCAATTGATTCCATGTCCATATGGTTGGTTGGTTCATCCATGAATAAAATATTGGGCTGTTGGTAAATTAATTTTCCAATTAACATTCTACCCTTTTCACCACCAGATAAAACACTAACCGGCTTAATGATATCATCTTTAGAAAATAATAAGCGCCCTAGTACACCGCGAACATGTTGTTCATCATGCTCTGGAAGTGACCATTGATCCATCCAGTCATAAGCGGTCATATCCGCAGCAAAATCATCTGCATGATCCTGAGGATAATAACCAATTGTTGCATTTTCAGATAGATTAACCGTTCCGGAGTCAGGTTCCAGATCTTTAATAATTGTTCTCATTAAAGTAGTTTTACCAATACCATTTGGCCCAATAATGGCAATTTTCTCGCCAACTTCAACCAGCATATTAACACCTGAAAAAATTGGTTCATCAAAAGATTTAGCCAGCTTCTCAACTTCAAAGGCATTACGATACAATTTTTTGTTTTGTTCAAAACGAATAAATGGATTACGGCGTGATGAAACCTTGATATCATCCAGCTCAATTTTTTCAAGACGCTTTCTACGTGAAGTCGCTTGTTTAGCTTTTGAAGCGTTTGCAGAGAAACGTTCAACAAATTTTTGTAATTCATCGATTTCGGTTTTTTTCTTGGCATTGGCTTGTATTTGTCTTTCACGGGCCTGAATCGAAGCCAACATATAATCATCATAATTACCCGGATAAATATTAATTGCGCCATAATCCAGATCCGCCATATGCGTACAAATACTATTTAAGAAATGACGGTCATGCGAAATAACGATCATGGTGCTATTTCTTTCATTTAAGATATTTTCTAACCAACGAATGGTATTGATATCAAGGTTATTGGTTGGTTCGTCCAGTAACATAATATCCGGGTCAGAAAATAGTACCTGAGCCAGTAACACCCGTAATTTTAAACCGGGTGCAATTTCTGACATTTTGCCATAATGTTGTTCCGTGGGAATGCCGACACCGAGCAATAGCTCCCCTGCCTTGGCATCTGCCATATAGCCATCCATTTCACCAAACTGAACTTCCAAATCAGCAACACGCATACCATCTTCTTCGCTCATATCGGGATTAGCATATATGGCATCTTTTTCTTCTTTAATTTTCCATAATTCTTCATGGCCCATAATAACAGTATCGATAACACTATAATCTTCATAGGCAAACTGATCCTGCTTTAACTTACCAACACGTTCACCTTCAGTAATAGTGACATTTCCATGGGTTGGTTCCAGATCAGAGCCCAAAATTTTCATAAAAGTTGATTTTCCGCAACCGTTTGCACCAATAAGTCCATAGCGATTGCCATCGCCAAACTTAACCGATACATTTTCAAATAAAGGCTTAGGGCCAAATTGAATCGTTATATTTGCTGTAGAAATCAAACTAAATTCTCCATATTGTTAAAAATAAAAACGCATATTATAACCCTAAATTAATCAGTTAAAACTACTACAAATGCATAAATCACTAAATAGGTACACCTTGATTGGCTAATTCATCTGCTCTCTCATTACCTGCATCACCTGCATGACCTTTAACCCAATGCCAGTTAATTTGATGTTGCTGTACCTGTTCATCTAATTGTCGCCATAAATCTTCATTTTTAACAGGTTTCTTAGCGGCTGTTTTCCAATTATTCTTTTTCCAGTTTTTCATCCACTGGGTAATACCATTTAATACATAGCTTGAGTCTGAGTGTAAATCAATCTGGCAAGAATACTTAACCTGTTTTAAAGCTTCTATTACAGCAGTTAATTCCATTCTATTATTGGTGGTTTCTTTTTCACCGCCGCATAATTCTTTTTTATGGTCACCATATAAAAATAAAGCACCCCAACCTCCTGGCCCGGGATTACCTTTACAAGCGCCATCAGTATAAATAGTAATTTGTTTAAGTGATTTTTTTTTATCGTTCATTATTATCTTTGTTTGATATTGAATTTAAGTTAGTAACAGAAGTTTCAGAAACCACCTCTCCCACCAATTTCTTTTTTAATCTCCATTTATTTTTTATTGGCGTTAGGGTTGATACACGTTTAACCGCCATCATCACATAAGCCGATGATAAAAATGGCCAAAAACGCTTACCTGTTTTTTCCATAAATTGAATTTTAAGTAATAATGAATGGTTATTAATTGGTGGCCTGAAAAAGATACTTTCCTTATCCTGGTATGAAAAACCCAATAACGAAAGCCAGTCCTGAATTTTCGCTGTAGAAATCAATGGGGTTTTACTTGGAATAATAGGCACATAGTTTTGATATTTAGCTTTAATTCTCAATGAATAACGCCATAAACCAAACAAACTAAATGGATTAAATCCTGCGATAATTAGCTTTCCTTCTGCAACTAAAACACGTTCCGCTTCACGTAAAATTGCATGTGGATCAGGTGAAAACTCCAGGCAATGAAATAAAACAATCGCATCAATTGATCCCGATTTTAACGATAGCATTTCAAACAAACTTGACACATATAGTATCGATGAAACAGGTTGGGATAATTGATCTGCTAAAGGATTAATACAGCACTTTTGCTTAATTCTGCTTTTATCCAGTACACGTGCATTAACTTTAGCACCCATTAACACTAAATTATAACCAAAGCATTGATCTAATAATTCTTCAACCACTGGCACTTCGGATTGAAAAATCTCTTGCCCTATTTCGCTTTGATACCATTTTTCTATTTGACGCCAGGTGTGTGATGGATAATTAAAAGTATGATTGGATTTAAAGGTCATAGACGAAGACTAAGCTAAAGGTTAAAATAGAATTTTAAGTAACTATACACGCAATTTTAAGTAACTACACCCATATGTCAGTATATACTGGCGATCACTCAAAATACAGTAAGAAGATGATTATAAGCTATGAGCCAAACATTAGAAGTTAGTTGCGTTGATGCATTTGAAGATAATTATATCTGGTTAATCCATAGCCAGAACCATGATAATAAGGATGCCATTGTTATTGTTGATCCAGGTGAACCTAATCCTGTTATCAAGGCTATTGAAACGCACCAATACAAACCTGCGGCAATTTTTATCACGCATCATCATGGCGATCACACGGGTGGTGTCAGAACATTAGTGGAACAGTATCAAATTCCTGTTTATGGACCAAAAAATGAAAATATCCCCGTGGTAACGATTCCCTGTGATAGCGAACAAATTGTTACTTTACCTGAGTTAGCGCTTGAGTTTCAGGTTCTGGATGTACCAGGGCATACACGTGGACATATTGCTTATTTAGGTCATTCTGCCCTATTTATTGGTGATACCTTATTTGCTGGCGGATGCGGCCGATTGTTTGAAGGCACTGGCAAACAAATGCACCAATCCTTATCACAATTATTAACTCTTGATCCAAACACCTTAGTTTATTGCGCACACGAATACACAATCGATAATTTAAATTTTGCTATCCAGGTAGAACCAGACAATCAAACCTTAATAAAAAGAATAGAAGATACCAAAGAATTACGTAATAACAATCAAAGAACCGTGCCGTCACTATTGTCTTTAGAGCTTACAACCAATCCTTTTTTACGATTCGATCAAAATACGGTAAAATATGCTGCTAGAGAATATACCGGACAAGCACTATTAACACCTGATGCTGTTTTTACCGCCACAAGAAACTGGAAAGATGACGTTGACTAAAACTTTACACACATTCATTAAATTCACACTAACATTAATTTTTTTACCCCTCTTTTTCACTGTTTCTGGTTGTCAGACATTCGAAGTAAATAAAGAATCTACTGTCTCTGAAACAGAGCCAGGCAAACTTGATCATGAAACTTCTAAAACTATCATTATTAATAAAAGTAAAGATAACGAAGTTGTTGTAAAAACTCTAGCTACAGATGACACTTCATCCCCAGCACTTTCTACCTCAGTTCCTGCCTTACTTAAAGAAATTAAAGTTTCACCACTTGATGATCCTGATTCAGATATCTGGACCGTTTTACCTGAACTATACAACTTTTCTTTTATTGAAAACCCGGCGATACAAAAAGAAATACAGTTTTATTTAAAACAGGCTAATCACTTTGATTCTATTTCTGAGAAAGCGAAGCCTTTCTTATATTATATTTTCAATGAAGTTAAAAGGCGTAAACTTCCAGGAGAACTGGTTTTATTACCCATCGTTGAAAGTGCCTTTAATACCTATGCCTACTCACATGGACGTGCATCGGGCATTTGGCAATTTATTCCAAGTACCGGAAAAGAATTTGGTCTGGATCAAAACTGGTGGTATGACGGGCGACGAGATATCTATCGTTCAACAAATGCGGCTTTAGATTATTTACAACAGTTAAACGCTCGATTTGAAGGCGATTGGTTATTAACCTTAGCTGCCTATAATGCTGGTGCAGGCAATGTTAACAAAGCCATCAAAAAAAATAGCAAGCGATCGAAAAGCACTGAATTCTGGAATTTAAAACTGCCCAAAGAAACTAGACAATATGTGCCCCGTTTAATCGCTTTAGCAAAACTTATCAAAGATAAAAACCGACATAATCTCATCCTCTCTGAAATCGCCAACCAGCCCTATTTAAAGTATGTTGACACCTTAGGTCAGATTGATTTAGCTATCGCGGCTGATTTAGCAAAAATTTCTATTGAAGATATCTATCAGTTTAATCCAGCCTTTAATCAATGGGCAACACCACCTCAAGGCCCACATAAATTATTTATACCTGTCTCGGCAGCAGATGAGTTTGAAAAAAACATTCAAGCCTTAGCACCTAAAAAACGACTTAGCTGGCAGCGTTATAAAATTAAGTCCGGAGATTCATTAATACGTATTGCCAAGAAATTTAATGTTTCTACCAGTCAGTTAAAAATAGCCAATCACTTAAATTCACATAAGATTAGAGCGGGTAAATATTTAATGATCCCCTCAGCCAGTGAGAAAAATCAGTTTTATAGTCAAAGTGTTGCTAATCGCAGAGATAAGATATTAAAAAATATCAGAAGTAAGAATAAAAAAATTCACCGTGTTAGAGCTGGTGAGTCACTCTGGACTATTGCCAGAAAATATCATATTTCCCATAAGAAACTGGCAAAACGTAACCATATCTCAACCAGACAAGTTATTTCTATAGGTCAAAAACTCGTGGTCTGGTCAGATATAGGCCAACCCAGTTATCACCATGAAGTAACTCGGCATAAAGTAAACCAGAATAAATCAACAGGCGTTATCAATAGTTCAAAAATTAAACCAATTAAATATAAGATTAAATCCGGTGATTCGCTTTATGAGATTGCTAAACGCTTTAATGTCAGCATTAATCAGATTACTAAATGGAATGATCTGAATAAAAATAAATATCTAAAAATTGGTAAAACAATTGTTCTATATGACGAAACTTAGGAGCTTACCCTAGAGCTTATTCAACCGGATATGGTTGAGTAGCCCATGACTGGCATCATCAACCATATCAAAAACATTATCAAAACCTTTTATTCCACCGTAATAAGGATCGGGCACTTCTTTAAAGGTTTTATTTTTTTCGGCAAAATCTAAAAATAAATGAACTTTTGAATGATATTCATCAGGTGCAATTCTCATTAAATTACTATAATTATCCTGATCCATTGCCAATATATAATCATAATAACTAAAGTCTGATACCTCAACTTGTCGAGCTCTAATATAACTTAAATCAACACCCTTTCCACTTGCTGTACTCATTGCCCTTTTATCGGGTTTCTCTCCAACATGATAGGCATGAGTACCTGCTGAATCAATTTCAAAATTATTTGCCATATTATTATCATTAACTAAATTTTGAAATACACCATGCGCAGTTGGGGATCGGCATATATTGCCCATACATACAAATAAAACTTTTACTTTTCTCTTATTCATTCAGATACTTAACTATGTTTATTAAGGTAAATTTAATGCGTGAAAACGTATTTTAACACATAATAAAATCAAATAGTTATCTTTACATTAGGGGCTTTAGACATATTTACTAGAAATATTGCACAATCTTCCCCCTTTTGTTAAGGGTGAACTTTATACACCTCATGGCAAGCAACACAATGTTTCATGACTTCTGATAGTGCTCCAAACGCTTTTTCTAAACCACCCTCAATTTCTGCATCTTTCGCTATTAATGCAAATTGGCTTGCTGCTTTATGCATATTTGTTCCAATACTTCCCATTTCTTTAGGCATGAATTTTCCTAAATGGCTTGCTCCATGATTATCCATTGATGACATACCTAAACGCTGTTCTGCAGTTTCTGCAGCTGCATCATACTGTTTAGAAGATAATTGGTAGGTAATTGTTTGTAAAGCTAAGAGATGATCTCTCATATTTGACAGCATATGTTCTTTCATCATTAATGGTAAATCTACCTGAATTCTATTATCTCCAGCAACAACGGAAAAGCTAATCATAATTGATAAGATATAAACAGCTATTATTTGAAACATAGTAAACTCCTAAATAAGTTTTCCTTACTAACATCTAAATGTTCTGCTGAGTCAATGAGCCAAATATTAATTCATTATCCGTGTCCAGTTTTCAGTTCATATACAATGAAGTAACCGCTCGGAAGTGATTTTAAATATAAAGAAATTTACTGTTAATTTATTTGCTTGCTAATAATAGTGACTGCTTCAGGCTTAATTTTTTGTAATGGTTCAATCATAAAGAGTTTTAAATAATCAGGTTTTATTTTAGATTGAACAAAATTCCCTTTTATCGCCCAATCGGCTTCAGCTTCCAACAAATAAAATAACCATTGGTGCAGGCTAAGTGAAAAATTTAAATCGTCCCAACTATCTTCGATAATAGCGAGGTCTTTATTTAAATACGTGGAGACAATTTTCTGTGACAGTTTTGGATTAGCTGTGATAAAACTTATGGCTTTATCAAGTGCTTTTAAAAATGCTATCACTTGTTGCTGATTCTTTTCTGCCCAGCTTCTATTGGCGAGCAAATTAAAAGTTTCATTATATAATTTTTCATGCTTTATAATTAAAGCCTTATCACCCAGTTGTTTGATGGCTAGATAGATATAGGGTTCCCAGCTTACAACAACATCAACCTCATTGTTTAATAACGCTTTATAAGTATCTTCAGGATTAACATTGATAATTGTCATATTTTCCGTATTTGCACCATAGGCTTTCATAGTGTAATCAATAAAAAAATGAGCTGAAGCACCTAATATGGTACCTATACGCTTATCGGATAAGTCATCAAGGGTATTAATCCCGTTCTTTTTTAAAGTAAGAATTTTGACATCGTTATTACTGCTAACAAAGGTTGATAGTAAACAAAAATTGGAATTTTTAAAACTATTGAACATCACTACGGCCTCTGAAGATGTTGCCATATCAACATTACCCTGATTAAGTTGATTTGCCGCTCGATTTCCACCAATGACTTTATTAAATTTAACCTGAAGTTTTTGTTCTATAAAATAGCCTTTTTCCTGAGCAATAATCAGGGGTGAAGATAATGGCGTTAATGATAAAGCGACATTAATCGGCAGACTCTCTGCGTAACATATAGCAGAGAGTAATAAATAACTGAATAAAATAAATGGATAATACATATAATTATTTCCCCTAAACAGATTCATTATAACTGACCTGATTTCTACCATTATTCTTAGCAAAATAGAGTGCATCATCGGTATGTTTCAGTAAGTCTTCTATGGTTAAGTGTTTGTTGCTTTTTGGTTCAAACAAACTAACGCCAAGACTTAAAGTGATTTTGATACCATTTGCACATTCTATTGAAGCCGTACACTTTCTAATATTTTCAGCAAGCTCAATCGCTGAATCTTTATCCGTTTCAGGACAGATAATGAGAAATTCCTCCCCCCCAAATCGACCAACTGTATCAGAACTTCTGACTCTAGTTTCTAATATCCGCGAAATATGAATCAAAACTTTATCGCCACTAGCATGTCCATGCTGATCATTAACCTGTTTAAAAAAGTCAATATCGAGAAGAATAAGTGCCAGATTTCTTTCATATCGTTGAGCACGACTAAACTCATCAGACAAACGTTTATTTAAGTAGCCTCTATTTTTGATTTGAGTCAATGCATCTGTCTGAGATAATACTTCCAGTTTTTTCTTTTTTCGCAAATCCATAAGAGAAAAAATGACTCTGGGCTTATCACCTGATAAGTAAGAGGTTAAATGAATTTTAACCGGTATGAGTGCATTGTTACTAGCTTTAACCTGAAATTCATCCTCAAAGCTACTATGCTCTACTACATTTTGTTCGGTTTCGCTTTTAACGACATCAAGAATTTTATTCTTTATAATTTGAACACTATTTACAATATGACTTTGGAATTGTTTTTTTTCAATTAAATCTTCAATTGCCATCGAACTAAATTGCTGCGGGGAGTAACCCAATAATTTTACAGCATTATCATTTTGGTTAAGAATACGGCCTTTATCATCACTGATAATTAAAGCCGATGGGGAAGATAAGAATATGGCTTTAATTTCATTAAAAGATTTATCAAGTTTTAACATGTAACCAATATAACCGGTCATAACCAAAATAATGATTGGTAACAACAAGTAGAATAACAGGTTTAAATACTGTATGGATGTTTGAATTTCATCATTCAAAATATCCTTTTGTTTCTTGTTAATCTGTTTAAAAGATTTTTGTAGTTTTTCCAGAGCAATAGTAGCAGGCTCATCTCTAACACGTAGTATTTTATCAACATCCGTAATATTTAAGTCTGGAGTTTGCCGTATAATTAAGTTGAGCTTATAAAGGTTTAGTTGGTACTGATGGGCAACTTTTTCAATTGATTCAATAGCATTGAGTTCAGATTGACTTACATTGAGATTTTTTAATCGATGCAAACTTGCTAATGAACTACTCAGTTTCTTTTGAGCATTAACAAGATATAATAGATCTTTTCTTAATAAGAAATTTTTAAAAGAATGAATAAACCCTGTGTATCCGAAATCTCTATAAAAATTTTCAAGCAATTCTAGTTTGATAAAAACAGATTGATTAATTTCTTCCCACTGATGATTTAAGTTTTGTATTTTCTTTTTTAGCTCCGTGCTTCCTAAAATTAAGAAAGTAATTGCGATAATTCCTGAGATTAAAACTAAAGTTATTTTTTTCTTTATCACTTTTATCTAACCTGAATTCAACTAACAGTACAGAACTAATGCGTTATGAAACAGAATATTTATTTTTGATAGTATATACCACTAATCTTCGTAAGTGCAGGTTGCGTTACTTTTTCATTACTACTTAAATTAATATCGATGCAACAATATCTGTGTTAAAACATTCATATGTACTTAAGCGATTTTTTTGCTGCGTTCAGTACCCTCTCATTCAACTTAAACTGGCAATTAATCCCCTATTTTCTAATAATTCAATCACCTGTTTTACACAATCATGGATATCATCACTACCGGTATTAACAATTAATTCCGGGTTTTTGGGTTCTTCGTAAGGCGAAGAAATCCCAGTAAAGTCTTTAATGACTCCATCTCTTGCTTTTTTATAGAGCCCTTTTACATCTCGACTTTCACAGACATCAATGGAACTACTACAATAAATTTCGATAAACTCCCCATGTGGGACTAGTTTTCTGGCTAACCTACGTTCACTGGCAAATGGCGATATAAAAGCGGTTAGTGTAATAACACCCGCTTCTAACATCAGTTTAGCAAGCTCACCAATACGCCTGATATTTTCTTTTCTATCTTGATCTGAAAAGCCTAAATCGCCACATAGGCCATGACGAACATTGTCACCATCAAGCACGTAAGTTCGGCAACCTTTTTGATATAACTGCTCTTCTACAGCATGAGCAAGTGTTGATTTCCCGGAACCGGAAAGACCTGTAAACCATAAAATAACGGACTTATGATTATTTAGCGCTTCACGTCGTTGGCGTGTTACTGTTGCACTATGCCAAACAGTATTAGTGCTTTTTTTAGTCATATTTTATTCTCTTTAATAATTGCTTTAACTTGTTATTGTTGCCTATTATAAACTCAGTTTTAAATAATAGTCATATTTATCATCATTTATACGTTTAAATTTATATTCAACATTTTTGACTAATTTGGCAATTTCATAGAAACCAATGCCTGCGCCTTTATCATGTTTTTCAGTACCAGCTTTTCTTAGTTCACGATAACGTTTTCTTATTTGTTGTCTATCCATTGATTGGATTTCTATCAATTTACGTTCAATTTTTGCTTTATCTTCGATAGCGATAATACTATGGCTTGAAACTTCATAACTTTCATGATCCGTTTGAAGAACTTCAATAAGTCCCGTTGAACTTAGTTGTCGTGAACCTTTGTCATTCGTTTTAGCGTAATTTTTTATGTTCTGGCATAGCTCAATCAGAATAGTTGAAATTTTATTTCTGAAAGAAATATTGGTAATTCTAACATCTAAGTTATCGGTACAAGTGGAAATAAAGTTCTGTGTTATAACACCATGATAATTTAATATTTCAATGGTATCAAAAGCCTGAATATCAGCTATATTATCGATATGCAAACCTATAACAGTAACATCATCATTTCTTTCCTCGTCACCCTGATAAGACGTTAACTCAGATAATAAATAATCTTTTTGCTCCGTTAAAGCTTGCTCAGAAACTGTTTGTAAAAATTGCTTAAAGCGTTTGGTCCCTAATGAAAATCCTTTTTCTCCACCATTTTGATCTAAATAACCATCAGAAGTTAGATAAATTTTAGTTGGAATGGATACATCTATTGTATGTTCTTTAAACTGATAATCAATATCAGACTTTTTATAACCAATAGAGTGACGGTTTCCTTTAATAATTTTTAATTCACCTTCTTGCATATAAAATAAAGGTGTATAGGCACCAGCAAAACGAACAATCTTTTCTTTACTATTGTAATATAATATCCCCCCATCAAATCCTGCATTAGATACGGATTGGATATCATCTTGTTTTAGTAAATGTTTAATACTTTTATTAAAAATAGTTAAAATTTTTGCAGGACTTATAAACTCATCTTTGTGGATATTAGCGATAATTTGCCGTTCAACCGCTTTTACCAACATGGTTACAAAAGCGCCGGGAACACCATGTCCAGTACAATCAATAAGCATCATGATTAATTCATTTTTATTGATTGGCTCGGCTAAATAAATATCACCACCAACAATATCTTTAGGCTGCCAGATAGTAAAATTTTCTTTAAAAAAGCGATTAAATACTAATTCATCCGGAATTAATGCACCCTGAATTAAGGCAGCATATTCAATGGATTCACGAGTATGCTGATTAATTTGCTGAATTTCATTTTGCTGTTTTAGTAATTGAGCATGGGCAAACTTAGCTTCTGTAATATCAATCAGGTTACCATTAAAATTAACATCTTTTTGTTCAGTATCATCATCAAATAAAACAACATTATTATCTTCATTACTGATTTGAGTAATTGTTGCTTCTAAACTTAACCATTTTACCTTCAAACTTTGCTCATCAAGACAGTCGGATTGGGGACATTGTTGTTGATAACAGTCTCTATCAGAACAAGCATCATCATCTGCTAGATTAATA
>JADGAU010000048.1 GCA_015231865.1 Gammaproteobacteria bacterium
ATCCTAAAATGAAAATTGTTATTTTACATGAGGTTACACATTTCAAAGCTTAAAATATCAATACAAGTATTTATATAGATAAAAATCTATATAAAGTTCGAAAACTATTTATTGGATCAAATAATAAGTCTTTCATAGACTAATCATCACTGAATGACAGGCATTCATAAAAAGAATTGCAAACGAACAGGAGTGATATATGGCTAACAAGACTTATGATGCAGGTGTAAAAGAATATCGTGATATGTATTGGACACCTGATTATGTGCCTTTAGATACAGATTTACTAGCATGCTTTAAATGTACCGGTCAGTCCGGCGTGCCAAAAGAAGAAGTTGCAGCGGCAGTTGCAGCAGAATCATCGACAGGTACCTGGAGTACGGTATGGTCGGAATTATTAACTGATATGGAGTATTACAAGGGACGTGCTTATCGCATTGAAGATGTTCCTGGTGATAATGAAGCATTTTATGCATTTATTGCTTACCCAATTGATCTATTTGAAGAAGGTTCAATTGTTAATGTACTAACATCTTTAGTCGGTAATGTTTTCGGATTTAAAGCCTTAAGACATTTGCGTCTTGAAGATATTCGTTTCCCAATTGCCTATATAAAAACATGTAATGGACCACCGGCAGGTATTCAAGTAGAGCGTGATCGTTTAAATAAGTATGGTCGTCCAATGTTAGGCGCTACGATTAAACCAAAACTAGGTCTTTCTGCAAAGAACTATGGCCGTGCAGTATACGAATGTTTACGTGGTGGTCTTGATATGACTAAAGACGATGAGAATGTAAACTCTCAGCCATTTATGCGCTGGCAGGATCGCTTTGAGTTTGTTGGTGAAGCGATACAGAAAGCACAAATGGAAACTGGTGAACGTAAAGGGCACTACTTAAATGTAACGGCACCTGATCCGGAGCAAATGTATGAACGTGCAGAGTTTGCTAAAGAAGTCGGTTGTCCGATTATTATGCATGACTTCCTGACAGGTGGCTTTACAGCTAATACTGGTCTAGCTAAATGGTGTCGTAAAAACAATATGTTGTTACATATTCACCGGGCAATGCATGCGGTAATTGATCGTCATCCAAAACATGGTATTCACTTCAGAGTACTGGCTAAGTGTTTAAGATTATCAGGTGGTGACCATCTACATACGGGAACAGTTGTTGGTAAATTAGAAGGTGATCGTCAGTCTACATTAGGATTTGTTGACCAATTAAGAGAATCATTTGTACCCGAAGATCGTTCACGCGGAGTTTTCTTTGACCAGGATTGGGGCTCTATGCCAGGTGTAATGGCAGTTGCTTCCGGTGGTATTCATGTATGGCATATGCCGGCATTGGTTACTATCTTCGGTGATGATTCCATGCTCCAGTTTGGTGGTGGTACACAAGGACACCCTTGGGGTAATGCTGCAGGTGCAGCTGCAAATCGTGTAGCTTTAGAAGCATCAGTTAAAGCAAGAAATCAAGGGCGAGAAATTGAAAAAGAAGCACGTGATATTCTGACTGAAGCGGCAAAAACCAGTCCTGAACTGGCAATTGCGATGGAAACCTGGAAAGAAATCAAGTTTGAATTTGATACGGTTGATAAACTTGATGTGGGTTAAAGCACAATATTATCTGTGATAAATGATTAATTTAAGGAAAAATACTTATGAATGAAGCACATAAAGTTGGCGATTTTCAAACCGCACATACTCTTGAAACATTCGGATTTCTACCAAGCTTAACGCAGGAAGAAGTTTATGACCAAATTGCTTATCTATTAAGCCAGGGATGGACGCCATCTATTGAACATGAGCATCCAACTAAATCCAGTAATCATTACTGGACAATGTGGAAGCTACCGTTTTTTGGTGAAACTGATTTAGAGTCAGTTGTTGATGAACTGGAAGCTTGTCGTAGAAGTTATCCAGACCATCACGTACGTTTGATTGGTTATGATAATTATACGCAAAGTCAGGGATTGGCATTTGTGGTATATGAAGGACGTATATAAAAACTGATGAAATCAAAGTAGTAACGCGGAGATGACAATGGCAAATACTAAACAGTTAAGCGGAAGAGCTCTGGCTCAGGCAAGGCGTAAGGCTTTATCTAGTGCTGGCAAGACGGTAATAAAAAATCAGGTTGTTAGTAAAGCACCTGAGCCTGTAGTCCAACAGCCTGAAATTGCTCAGGTTGAAGCGACAAGCAGAGCAGCCAGAAAACCAATAAGAGCTTTAAAACCCGGTAAATATGAACGCAGAGTTGTAGTTGAAGGTAGTTCTGCGCGAAAGTCTTCCCAGGAACGACGTCGGGCATTGTCATCGCGTGGAAAAGTTGCTCAGCATAGTAAAGATCGTGTTAAAGATTCTGCTATGTCGAGAAAGTCAGGTGCAGCCAAAGTGGCTGCTCCAGATAACTCAGAAAATTCTCAACAAAGTGAGGGAACTTGCGGTTGTGGATGTAAGGATAAGAAAAATTCTTCCAGATTGAGTAAGTATACGGAATCTGCCCGTTCTTCAAAACATAGCAGAAAAAAGAATAATAGGAAAAAAGTGATTGTGCATACATCAAAAGTAGCTGCGTTAGCACGTCGTAAAGCGCTATCTTCAAGAGGGAAGGCTGCTATTACAAATACTGGAATGTCTCAGGCACAAACTGCCAGAGCAGCAAACCCGGATTTAAATAGTAGAGAACTTTCTAAAGCCTTGCGTGAACAACGTAGTAAAAGTGGTAAAAGTGGTCAAAAATCGAGCACACGTCCAACGGGTAAAGTCAGAAATAAACCATCTGAACAAAATGGCCCGGCCACAGATGCATACTGGAAAGTTGGTGCCAGTAAAACTACGCATGATAAAACAGTGACAGGTACTATGTTAGATCGTGATAGCGATATTACAGGCAATGAACATGGTCAATGTCGAGATATAACAGGTACTGAATATATGGGGGCAGATATTTTTAATAAATTCTGTCAGACAGATATGAAAAAATCGACGCTTCGTTCAGGTCATAGTACTACCCATAGCGGCAATCAGGTCACAGGAAATGAAGTCGGTCGAAGCACTGCAGTAACTGGTGATGAACCCGGCACCTGTAAAAATATTACCGGCACTGAATATGTTGGCGTGGAACAAAGCCAGGCTTTTTGTAACACCTCAAAACAAGAAAAACCAGTAATTAATAGTATTACTGCGACTACTCGTAAAGGTAAAAGTGTAACGGGAGACAATGTTAATAGCACTTCAAAAGTAACCGGTGGTGAAGCAGGAGCCAATAGAAGTCTTACTGGTGCACAATATATAGAAGAAAGTCAGCGTGAGGCTCCAGCGAAGGTTGGTAAAAGTACGACAGTGATAGGAAGTCTTATAACTGGTACAGAAGTTGGGCGCGCAAGTAAAATGACTGGTGATGAAGCTGGTAGTTGTCGTCATGTTACTGGTGACGATTATATAAGCATGGAGCAATTTCAATCATTTTGTGGTTCAAGTCCAGAACCTCAGGACAGGAAAGTTGGTGTTTCAATGACTTTAGCCGGAGAAAGAGTTACAGGTACATTAAACGGACGCTCACAAAGAGTAACAGGTAATGAGCCGGGTACTTGCAAATCAGTTACCGGGACTCCTTATGCGGGCGTCGATCAGTTTAGTCAATATTGTGATAGTCCGGCTATTAATAATATAAAAAATACCAGCCAGGCAAAATATAGGCAGCCGCTTATTAGTATGAAATTAAATAATGCACAGGCTTCAAATCAAAATGATTCAGCACCAATGCTACCAATGGATCAAGCTTTTGAAACACAAAGTGAACACCCGGAAATTGTTACAGAAATTAATAATCAGGTTCCTGAGCAGCAACAAGAAAGAATGCAGGAAAATACTATCCATACATCGATAGCAATGCCACAAACTGAATCAGTTAGACAAAGTGCTGTAACAGGAACGCAATACGATCTTGGAACAATTACAGGACCATTTGGGATGGCAAATGGCAAGGTAACAGGTACCGATGAATCACGTTTTGGACAAAACATGTCTAATACTGCAATGCCTAATGACAAAGTTGAATTAATCGAAGGAAGAGTTAAGTCCAGGATTTCCGGAGAAGGCATTGATGCCGGGCCTAAAATATCGGGTGATGATTGGGATAGAGGTGAACGTGTAACTGGAACCGAAGGTTTTTCATCAAAAGTTAGAAATCAGACAAGACGTGGCAATAGCATCAATACAACTGATTTTATGCAGCGTAATCGTGAGGTAGTTAATCCAGCACCTACACCAGTAAGTAGAGTAACCGGTGCCAGTGGAAACACAGGAAATGGTGCGACTATCACATATTCCGGCGGCGCTAGAGGCTAATTAGGAATCGTCATGTTGCATCAAGCCCAGACATTTAGAGCACAGAAAATGGAAATGGGAACTGCGCCAAGACGCAGACCCGGTGCCATTTCGGTAGAGACTGAAACTTCATCAGCCGATAATCAGTCAATTGATACCGACAAGGTAAAACAAAATAGTGCTACTAAGAATGTTATAAAAAGAAAGTCTAATGTCGCGATTAAAAGACATCAGAACATTCTAAAAAATGGCGATGAAAATACGGCACTATATGCTTATGAACAAAGACACAAAGATAGTTTTGATCAAATAATGCCGGTATTAAAACAGATTTCTGCAAGGCAGCATGACAAAGATTTTGTGCAACAGGCTCAAAAGATTGCGAAAGCAGAATTAGGCTTTACATTTCCGGAAGAAATTCTAGAAAACGCCTGGGTAGAGCAGTTAGATATGAAGAAGTTGTACGCCTGGAGTGTGTTTGAAACCTATAAGATGTTTTGTGATGATTTTTATATGAATGATTCACTCAGACATCCAAATGAAGAACAGTTTGAATCATTTATTCAATCATGTGGTTTTCATACGATAGATATATCGCCTTGCGCAGATGGCCGTTTGGCACATGTAATAAGATATGTTTTACGCTTGCCAATTACAAAGGTAAGAAGAAAGTCATCCGCCGGAGCATTATTTGATATAGAAGATAGTGTACAAAAGTGGATTAAAACAGAATATCTGCGTTATCGCGAAGGCAAACCGAACACAGCCGATGAGCCAACCAGGTATTTGAAGATAGTGACTTATCATTTTAGCTCTGTTGATCCGCAGCACGAAGGATGTGCGGCTCATGGCTCAGATACTTTGAAAGCAGCTTATGCGGGCTTAGAAAGATTGCAGGCGTTTAAAGCGGCAATAGAAAATGGATTTTGTTGTGGAGCATCCATCGATTTATTACTGATTGGAGTTGACACAGATACGGATTCTTTACGAATTCACATACCTGACGATGATGGCAATACTAACATTGCAGTGTATTTAGACACATTTAGTCTGTATCAGAAATATGGTAAAAGTTCGCATCTGAATGAACAATATATCGAACAACAAATAGTTGATTTGAATTCAGAAGTAACTGATGGGATGAGTCGTTTTATTGTGTACCTGGTTAATAACAATTTGTTGCAAATTGATTATGTAAAAAAATATTTTGCATCAAGTTATGCAGATATAGGACATGCAGAACGTTTTATTGGCGCTGGAATAGGTTATGAAGAAATACAATTACGTAACTTAATGTATTTTGCTTATCTTCAGACGGTTGAAGAAGCAACTAATGATTTAGATGTGGGAATTAAAATTTTTACCGGATTAAATTTAAAAAAAGGCCTACCGGTTCCAATTGTGGTACGTTTTGATCATCATAGCGATATACCAGGTTCCAGGGATAGGGCATTGATTAGATGTAAACAGATTATGCAGTCTTTGCAAACGAGATACCAAAACTTGTTTGAAAAAGAAAATATTTATGTGCTGCAAGTGACCAGGGATTGTGATAGACGTGATTCCATAGAAATTATAGATAATAGTGTTGTTGCAGATTTAAATGGTGGAGCTCACTGATGAAAATTTATCAAGTAGAAAGACCCTTAGTCGCCACTAACCGAATTGCAGAAATGGAACATAAACATTTGCAGGTTATAAAAGATGGGAGTGCCCTTGCTGTTGCAGTTGATTCAGTAGGATGTAAACCTGGAGACTGGGTGATTTGTGTCGGTAGTTCAGCGGCTAGAGAAGCCGCCGGCAGTAAAGCCTACCCAAGTGATTTAACCATTGTAGGTATTATTGATCACTGGCCGCCAAAAGAGTCTGGTCATGCAAATCCTTAAAGTTGAAGGTTCAATTGTATGTTCCAGCCGACACGAAGGTTTTGGATATACCAACCTGAGGCTGGTATCAGATATTGAGGGAAAGTTACAAGTAGCAACAGATACAATTGGAGTTGAAAACGGTAATTGGGTATTTGTTGTAAGTGGTTCTGCAGCGAGATATGCAGCAGGAAATTTTGATATTTTGACCGACCTTACCATTGGTGGAATTATGGATAAGTGGTCAGAGCAAGATATGTTAATAGAAACAAATTAGTTTTACTTTAAATTGTTCGAAAACTTAGGAGAACAGATATGGCAACTGAAAAATATGGTATTGCATTGGGTATGATTGAAACCCGAGGTCTGGTTCCAGCAATTGAAGCTGCTGATGCAATGACTAAAGCCGCTGAGGTAAACCTCGTCGGTCGTGAGTTCGTAGGTGGTGGTTATGTAACCATCATGGTACGAGGTGAAACTGGTGCTGTAAATGCAGCGGTTAGAGCTGGTGCTGATGCGTGTGAGCGTGTTGGTGATGGTTTGGTGGCGGCGCACATCATTGCGCGTCCGCACCGTGAGGTCGAGCCTGTGCTTGACAAGCAATAAAAATATCTTAAATCGAGTACGGAGAAATAAATATGTCTAGTGAAAATTATGGAATTGCTTTAGGTATGATTGAAACACGTGGTCTAGTACCAGCCATTGAGGCTGCAGATGCTATGACTAAAGCTGCAGAAGTTCGACTTGTAGGTCGTGAATTTGTCGGCGGTGGTTATGTTACAGTCCTGGTAAGAGGTGAAACCGGTGCTGTCAATGCCGCTGTACGTGCAGGGGCGGATGCCTGTGAAAGAGTTGGAGACGGTCTGGTAGCTGCACATATTATTGCTCGCCCTCATCGTGAAGTTGAGCCAGTTTTACCATCGGGTAAGGATGCATTATCAAATGATGCTTAAGCTGTAAATCAGATTATCCTTAGAGAGATAAGTGAAGCTAATCATTGTTTGAATATAATGCGTAGCTTCATTTTCTTTATTATACTTGTTATACAAGTATAAAATCTGGAGGTAACATGAGTAATTTATGGGAAGAAAGAAAACGGCCCCTACGTCTGGAAAGACGTTTTGAGTTTGAAAACTACACTTTATTAAGAAACTTTTTAGACTCGACTGCGGAAATTTCAGAAAAAATTGATTATTTTCCTAATATTGGTTTTGGTCGTGACTATGTCAATATTACTATTTATGCTGATGAAAATCAGGATGAAATATCTTCTATTCAGCTAGAATATGCAAAATCTGTTGATGCATTAGTTGCTGAAAACTAAATATCATGACGATAATTTCTGTATTAGGTAATAAAGGCGGATGTGGTAAAACGACACTCTCGGTCAATATTGCTTCATGTCTTGCAGAAAATAATGCTACCACTTTATTGGATGCCGATCGTCAACAATCATCATCGCACTGGTATCATATTGGCGGAGATAAACTATCACTACAGCTTATTAGTAGTCATATTAATCTTTCTCAAGCTCTGGAACAGGCTCGTGATGAAAGTACCCACGTTATAATTGACTGTCCACCATCGGTTAAACAAAAAAATACACTGTTTGCAATAAGAAATAGTGACTGGGTACTAATACCCGTACTACCTTCACCATTAGATATATGGACAAATGTCGATATTGAAAATGAGATTTCAAAAGCTCAGATAACAAACCCGAAATTAAAAGCAATGTTTGTTATTAACCAGTTTGATTCGCGGACGACATTATCGAAAGCAATTCGTACTGCTATTGAGCAACTATCAATTCCAGTTGCTGAAACAGCTATCAAAAGGCGTATTGTTTATGCAACCAGTATTCTGGATGGAAAAAGTGTATTTCAATCTTCAGGGAGCAAAGCTGCTCGAGCTGAAATACAAGATTTAATAAAAGAAATGGGATTACTATCATGAGTGACTTAGAAAAAACCACCGAAAAAATGATTATGACCACAAGGGCAAATAAATCAACAGCTAAAAAAAACACCATAAAACGTCCTACTGCTAAGAAAAAAACGACGGCCCCAAAAAAGTCGACACCGGTTAAAAGCAAACCATCAGCTTCTAAACCTAAACCTAAAACTGAAACTGTCAAATCAGATACCTTGTCAGTAAAAGAGAACATTCCTTTTTTTATGAAAGGAACTCGTGTCTGGCCGGACTAAGCAGTTAACTTTATCGTTTCAAGCGTAGATTTTTTACGTGGTGGGCACTTTTAATTGTACTTATAATTAAGAATAAGAGAGTCAAGGAGCATGGTATGTCAAGGTCATTAGATCAATCTAATTACACACCACCTGCAGCAATGCCGGATTATTTAATTCGTCATACAACATTACGCCAATTACAAATTTTTGAATCAACAGTCCGCTTAGGTAGTTTTACAAAAGCTGCTGAAGAATTATTTTTGACTCAGCCAACGGTGTCGATGCAAATTAAAAAATTGGCAGATTCTCTCGAATTACCCTTATTTGAACATCTTGGTCGTAAGGCTTCACCAACTGAAGCAGGACTGGAGTTGTATGATTCGTGCAGAAAAATATTCGAGAATCTGGCAAATCTGGAAATGAAAATATCGGATATAAAAGGTATTAAACGAGGTCGCTTACGTTTAGGTGTTATCACTACGGCTAAATACTTTGCGCCTGAAATTTTAGGAGAGTTTTCACAGGCCCATCCTGGCATAGATGTGTCTCTCAAGGTTTCAAACCGTGAAAGAATTATTGAACGTATTTTAAATGATGAAGACGACCTTTACATCATGGGGCAAAACCCTGAAATGGATGTAACCATCGAATCATTTTCATTTGCTCCTAATCCGCTGGTTGTGATGGCGCCCAAAGGTCATCCCCTGGTCGGCGTTAAAAATATTACAATTGAAGATCTCGCTGATGAACATTTTATTTTTCGTGAACCGGGTTCAGGTATTCGTGATGTTACGATAAAGGTGTTTGAACAACACGGTATTAAGCCTAAAGTTCGTATGGAATTAGGCAGTAATGAAGCTATTAAGCATGCCATCGTTGGTGGTTTGGGAATATCCGTATTATCTTTGCATACCTTAACTTTAGAAGGTCCTCAGGGTCCGGTTGCTATTTTGGATGTTGAAGGCTTTCCTATTATGCGTAAATGGCATGTGGTTTATCCTAAAGGAAAAGAGCTTTCTTTAGTTGCTAAAGCCTTTCTGGACTTTACTTTAAATCTTGAGCCAAGGATGAGAAATCGAATGAAAGAAACATGGACTGAATTACAGGGGTATTTAGACTAATTTAAACAGTCGCTTGAGCTTGCTATTTTTTTAATCTGCGGGTCTTTTGCATCATTCGATAGGTTGACAGGTTTTTATTAAATTGCTGGGTTTTATATAATTCAACCCATTGAATATCATAGGATTCAGGGTTTCCTGGAATGACAATACTGTCATCTATCTGTAGTAAAAAACGTATATCATAATGATAATGTCTAGGCCCATATTGGCTTTCAGGGATTAAGTGAATATCAACATCAAATATATCAGGGCTGACTAGCTTAATATCCGTATAATCAATTCCGGTTTCTTCAGATGTTTCTCTAATTGCAACACGTATTATGTCTGAATCGCGATCAGCGTGGCCTCCAGGCTGAAACCATTCATCGTGCTTCTTGTGATGCAGCATCAATACCTTATTGATGTACTGATTAATTACCCAGGCTGAACCTGTAACGTGTCCGGGTAGCAACTCGGAATGGAAACAATCTTCATGAGCGGCAATAAATTGTCTTGTTTGCTGCACATAACCCGCTTCGGTAATAAGGCTGGTTTTATACTGGTCGAGCATTTCTAATAGCTCTTGGCGATGCATATCAAATTCCTATTAAGCTGTTTTTGTAATTCACTTTACCGGTATATCAACCTGCAAGTTGGGGCTTAAGTTCCAGAAGGTCGTTGCACAGCTTCTATTGCAGCAGCTGCAGCTTCATCAACATCACCTTCGCTGCCTGCTAGCGTTAAACGGCCAAAAGCACCGACAGCTTTAACATCTATCAGTGTTATATTCGCGGCTTTTTCAGCCTGATTAGCCGCGTAAACGATGTAACCTGCTGGCTCTGTTTCTAAAATAAACATGCTCTGTCCAGGCAGGATCATTGAACCTCTTCGTTCCTGGCGATTAATTAATACCGTGTGATCAGGCGTCATACCACGGATAACTTCCTGCCAGGCTATTTTACAGTTATTGCGATCCTCCTGACGGGCATTCATCTTTTGTAGAATAACTCGCCCAGCTTCAATAACATCACTTTGATCTCGCTGGTGAATAACCATTGAACCATAATTTCTTTCAACTACCTGTTGAGCCAGGTGAACTCGGGTTGATTTCAGGGCAGAGTCTGTTAAACGGTGTACTGCCATACCCGGAGATACTTCTATCCATAGGCAGGCATCACCTGGCACAGGTAAAAAACCCTGGGATGATGTTGCTATATACGCCGCTAATTGCGGTTGCAGTGAATCGATATAAACATACGTTCTAAGTGATATCATTCGCTTGACTACTCCTGCTGTCCTTTGCCGGTGACTGCACCATTAATATAAATTTACTATAAGTGCTGGTATCTGCAATATTTAATCTGACAAAGTCATCAGGATTTGAATCACAGCATTGATCCACTTGATTATAGATAAATAATTCATCACCATTATAACAGGATGGGGAGCCCCATTTCTGCCAAAACGCATAATTACTGGAATAATCGGGACAATGTTCTATACAAACGACACATCCTTTTTTCAGACAATTACTAATTGTCGATAGTGTTTCCTTGCTGGCAGCAAGACTTGATTCTTTTTGAGCATTGTTCTGATTTTGCATGTGTATGATTCCTCTAAAAAACTTAATTTATTTCAGCTATTAACAACATAGTTCTTATTAACTGTTTTTGTTATAGTGTCGGGATTTATTTCAGCTTTGTTTAACTTTTTTTTTAAATTAATCTGGCCCTGCGATTGGCATTTGATATTTTCCGGGTTTTCTAAACAAAATTTAGCATGCTCCAGCGCAGACTGTCTGTCGTTGTAAAATGCTTTTTCTGGAATAACACGGGTTAATCCTAACGCATTGATACGCTCTTTAACTTGCTCAGAAGCACCAACGATAAACACAGGTTTTTGCTTTTCTGTATCATCCAGGATTAGATTTTCCAGAGCCAAAGCGGAAGAAACACCTAATGATGGCACTTCAGTAAAATCAATAATCATGGCTTTATGATCTTCTAATATGGCATGTTTACGAGAAATTACTTTGGCTAGTCCGAAAGTTAGGGGGCCACCTAAAGAAAATATTAAAATATTGCCATTGGCTTCTTTAAGCAGGGTTTGTTCATCTCCGGTTAAAGAATTTGAGCTATCTTCATCAATGGTTTTTACCAAACGGCTTTGCGTTTTAACTATACGATCAATTGTTAGTAAATTAGCAATAAATACACCGATTGCAACGGCTGTTATTAAATCAACAAAAACTGTTAGAATAATGACGCCATACATTATCAGGGCCGCTTTAATTGATACCACATGAGCCCGTTTGATAAAGGACCAGTCAATGATATCCATACCTACCTTCATTGCAATGCCGGCCAGAACAGCTAAAGGAATCATGGCTGTTAAATCCGCAAGCCATAAAACAACAGCAAACAAAATCAGTGCACGGATAATTCCAGATAATGCTGTTTTAGCGCCGGTTTTGATGTTCAAAACAGTACCCATGGTGGCACCAGCTCCAGGTAAACCACCAAAAAGGCCTGACATCATATTTCCCACACCCTGACCAATTAATTCTTTATTAGCATTTGCTTCACGACGTGTCATATTTTCTGCAACTATAGACGTTAATAAGGCATCAATACTTCCTAATACGCCAAGAACCAGAGCATCAGCTACAATTACTGTCCATTGGCTAGCATCAAATACCGGTATTTTTAATTCTGGTAAACCTGTTGGAATCGTACCTATCTGTCTAATCTCAATATTCGATAGGAAAAAAACGGTGATCATACTACCGGCTATTAAAGCTAATAATTGTGGCGGGCAATATTGACTCCATTTTTTTGGAAAAAATAATATTAGTGCAAAGGTCATAATAGCCAAACCGGTTTCAGCCACATGAATGTTCTGGATTAAATCAGGTAAAGCCTGAACACTTCCCATAACCCCACCAGATGGAGCAGGGTGTCCAAGGAAAGGACCGACTTGTAAAATAATTAAAATAATGCCGATGCCGGTCATAAAGCCGGAAACTACCGTATAAGGCATCATGGTGACATAATGTCCCAGTTTTAGTACGCCAAATAAAATTTGAAAGATACCTGCCAGAATAACAACGGTAAACGCCATTGCTAAACCCTGTTCGGGATTGGCAGCAATTAAACTGGCGATAACAGCGGTTAAAACAACGGTCATAGGGCCAGTGGGTTCGGAAATAAGGGTAGGAGTCGAACCAAATAAGGAGGTAAATAAACCAACTAGTATAGCTCCATATAAACCCGCTTCCGGACCTGCGCCAGAAGCAACACCAAAAGCCAGAGCCATAGGTAGTGCGATAATTGCGGCGGTCACACCACCAAACAAATCACCTTTAATGTTATTAAAATTAATTTCATTAAATAAATTAAGCATATAATAAACTCCAACCGTTTTATATGCTGAGATTAAATACTATTTCCGAGTAAATTAATAAGTGATATTATCGATGCAACCTATTGATAATTGTTTATTGTTAGTTCTAAGGGCGTAATTAAAGGTTAATTTTATTAAATCTATAGTAAATTGTTTATGTTAAAGTATAAAAGCATAAAAATTCCTTATATAAAAAGTTGACAAATCCTAACTATAAAAAAACTAAAGGAGTTGTACTTGATGAAATTAAATGAATTAAATTCTAAATTTTCAGACATTGATCAAATTCAATTTAAAGAAGGTAAAGGCGGAATGCCAATGATTGAAGTGAATAATCAATCAGCCAAAGCTTTAATCTCTATTTATGGTGCACAGGTTCTATCATATATACCAGGTAATCAAAATCAGGATCTTTTATTCGTTAGCGACAAGGCATATTTTCAACAAGGAAAAGCAATCAAAGGTGGTATTCCTATCTGCTGGCCGTGGTTTGGACAAGATCCGTTAAATCAAGGCCGCTCAGCGCATGGTTTTGCACGTAATATGTTATGGCGGGTACTTGATATAAAATCAATTAGTAATTTGAGTACAACCATTATATTGGAATTAAGTGATAGCGATATAACTCGTTCAATTTGGCCATATACTTTTAATTTACAATTACAAATTACCATTTCCAATACCTTAAAAATGGAGTTGATTAGCCATAATACGGACGAAAAAGACATAATAATTACTCAGGCCTTACATAGTTATTTCTTGATTGATGATATTACAAATACTTATGTTCAAGGGTTGGACAATAAGTTTTATCTTGATAAAGCCAGTATTGCCAAAGGTGGAAATTATAACCAGGAAGGAGATATTTATATTGAAGAAGAAGTGGATCGTATTTATCTAGATGTACCACCATCATTGAATATTATTAATAAGCAGTCCAAAAGAAATATTAATATCAATTCTCAGGGAAATAAAACGGCAATTGTTTGGAACCCATGGCGAGACATTGCGAAGCAAATGGGTGACTTAAATGAGAACGACTACCTTCAGTTTATCTGTGTTGAAACAGCAAATGCTGCAGATGACATTATTACGATAAAACCAGGTGAGAAATATTGCTTAGGTGTTGAATATTCAACTTCTAGTAACTGAAATTAACATTCAGTCATGCTAACAGCTAGTCCACCTAATGATGTTTCTTTATATTTATGAGACATTTCCAAACCCGTTTGTTTCATGGCTTTGATACAGTTATCCAAAGACATAAAATGATACCCATCTCCTCTTAATGCAAGTGAAGCTGCTGTATAAGCCTTTATTGCACCAAAGCCATTACGTTCGATACAGGGGACTTGTACTAAGCCATTAACTGGATCACAGGTCATACCTAAATGATGTTCAAGCGCTATTTCTGCTGCATTTTCGACTTGTTGAGGGGTTCCTCCTAATACTGAGCATAAACCAGCTGCAGCCATTGCTGCAGCTGAACCAACTTCTCCCTGACAACCAACTTCTGCTCCTGATATAGAGCTTCGATGTTTGATTAAGCCGCCGATGGCACTGGCTGAAAGCAGAAAATCACGTACCTGTTCAATAGTACCGTTTTCATGTTTAATAAAATAATATAATACCGCTGGAATGACACCTGCTGCACCATTAGTAGGTGCTGTTACAACCATATTACCGGCAGCATTTTCTTCATTAACGGCCATTGCGTAAGCGCATAACCAATCATTGATGTTTGCTTTTTCCGGATTGGATTCGATGTTTTGTAATAAGTCGAGTGCTCTTCTGGATATATTTAATCCTCCAGGCAATGTGCCTTTGCAGGAAAGACCATTATGAATGCAGGATGTCATGGACTGCCAAATTTTATCCAAACCCAGGTAAAGTTCATCTTTAGTAGTTTGTTCAAGCTCGTTTATTTCCTTCATTTTGGCTATAGAAATAGTATTCTCTGACGCCATTTGTAACATGCTATTGGCGGAGTCAAAAGGAAATTGACATGAGGTATAAGCTTGCATTTTTAGCGGTGCTTTTAACTGTTTAATTTCAGCTAGCGTATTAATAAAGCCTCCACCAATGGAAAAAAAAGTTTCTGAAAAAATGATGTTATTGCTTGCAGAAAGAAACTCAAATATCATTCCGTTAGGATGTTCTGATAATGGTTCTGAAGTATCAAAAATGATGTCTTGATTAGGGTTAAAACAAGCTTTGTATTTGTTATCGATTTTTATCTCAGAGCTTTGCCAAATTTGCTTAAGTATCTCAGAAATATTTTTATCAATTAATTGTTCGGCTTGATATCCATGGATCCCAAGTGCAACTGCTCGATCAGTAGAATGGCCCTTACCAGTAAAAGCAAGCGAACCTTTAAGAATACAACGAATGCAGTTGTTTTCGTTATTGAGTTGTGACTCATCTAATTGCTTTAGATTTTCAATAAATTGATTCGCAGCAACCATTGGCCCAAGAGTGTGAGAACTCGATGGACCAATTCCAATTTTAAATAACTCTAAAACACTAATGAACATAATTTGAAAAGAGGTGTCTAATTTAACTTAAAGTACCTATACCCATGATATTTGATCCAAGGTTATGGGTATAGCTTATGCGCATTTATTTTCTATCTCAACGGTACCAAAATTTTCCAATTTCTGAAAAAAAGTTTCATGATCAATGTAGTGAGCACCATCACATGAGAAATTCATGCCGATAACACCATTAATTAAATTCATTGAACCACTACGTAAATAAACTGTTTCGTCAGTTAGTCTGAGGCGTTTAAACTCATGTAGTATCAGCAAGGTTTTACTTTTAGTGATTAAAGGTTGTAAATGCTTCATTTTACAATCTCTAAAGTTATCCAGAAAATCGTCTGCAAAAACTTCTTCCTTTACAAAAACACGGTAGCGATAGGCATCGTCAACAAACCAGCAAGTAAGCTGATTAGATGAGTAATGGATTTTGACATGAAATGCGCCCTTAACCGTGAGTAGTTTATGCACGATATCATGTAGTAGCATAATATTGTCATCAAAAAGACTGGTTACTCTGCTTTGTTGAAACAAAAAGCTTCTAATAGAAGGATCGCCTTTAATCTGTAACCATTTATCAGGCATTGTTGTTCTCCTTAAAGAAATATTAGCATTGAACTTGTGCTTATAACTTGGGCTAATTAATAAACTGTACTGTAATAGTATGATATCTACTATCATATACTTTACTAATTTAGTCAACTAAATTTTTATGGTATTTTATTTATTTGAAGCTTAAACTATCCTTACTTTTTTTGATAAACGAGGGTGTGTTCCTTAAACGACCTTAATATGTACAATTTTGATTGGAGTTTAACATGCGTTTAGTGAGTTATTTATTGATTTTTTTGATATCAGCAAGTGTCTATGCAGTTGAAATGAAAATGTCTGATATTGTTAGTGGAACAGGTGCCGTGGCAAATAATGGTGATACCGTTGCTGTGCACTATACTGGTTGGTTATTGAACGGTAAACAATTTGACTCTAGTAAAAAATCAAATAAGCCATTTATTTTCGAAATAGGTGCTGGGAATGTAATTAAAGGCTGGGATCGAGGAGTACTGGGTATGAAGGTGGGTGGTAAACGTGAATTAGTTATACCACCTGAATTAGGGTATGGTTCTAGAGCAGTTGGTGGCGGCTTAATTCCTGCAAACTCTACTTTAAAGTTTGAAGTTGAGCTTTTAAAAATTATAGAGCTACCGTATACCAATATTAATAATGAGGAACTAACAAAGCTATTGTCAGAAGGTGTTAAAATTTATGATATCCGACGCCCCGAAGAGTGGAAGCAAACGGGTATTGTAAAAGGCAGTCGATTATTAACATTGTTTGATCGTAAAGGTGTAAATGCAGAATTTTTCCCGACTTTTAGCAAAGAAGTCAAAAGTGATGAAAAAGTTATTCTAATTTGTCGTACTGGTAGTCGTACACAACAAGCGGCTAATTATTTTGCAACAAAACTGGCTTATAAGAATATTTATAATGTTAAACATGGTATTACTGAGTGGATAAAAAAAGGTAATCCCGTTGAGAAATAATATCATCAGTCAATTGGTTACGGCCTGTTTATCTTTAATAAATCAATAAGTTAGACAAAAGATTAACAGAGCCTAATTTAATTTATCAAAATATCGTGCCCTGAGTAGTAATCGGGAAGACTTTTCAGGGTTATCAAATTGACTTCTGGTATGTAGGATGTTGCGACTCAATAGCCCTTGTCCTGCATCAAGTTTGCCACTAAAAATAAAAGGATTCTGTTCAATTGACATGGTATTGCGCAGTGCTTTTTCTGCCTGCGCTATTATTTCAGTATCTTTCCAGACAACATTTCTCTTTCTAGCGGTATAACGCATGTGCATTTGTCTTTGTTCATCAAACATAAATACGGGGCCACTTCGATCAGGTCTTATGAGTTCGCCATCAATAATATTTTTGGGAATCATCATGGCATTATTTTCTTGCAAGGCATAAATAAAATCTGGATTTTGATCGTGTAATTGCAGGTATACCATTTCAGGATCAAGCAATTGATTTTCACCACCTTCTATAGCGGGATGCACGCAATGTAATACCATGCTGTGAATTTGTTGATCCAACGGATTATAATAACCATCAGTATGCCAATTAATAGCTTTATTACTATAGGGAATGTAATAATTATGCAGCCCCTCATGGTTTACTTGTAAAGCAGTAATGGCATCATCATCAGCACATTCATTGTGATCTAAATGTAGTAGGCCAAATTGTTCACCAATCGCGCGGACAATTTTTTTATTTTCTTTCACATTATCATTAGGCTTAACCTGATAAATAATAAAGTTGGTTTTTTTTAAGCACTCATTTATTTTTTCTTTTTCAACAAGGCTTAATTGAAATGGGTTGTTTAATTCAATAATTGTTTCATCTAAAGACATGGGGTAATTAGAAAGTTTTTGTTCTTTCCATTCATTTACTTTAGATTCGGATTCTGGTACTTGGGTATAATTTTTCAAACTGACTTTTTCTCATCCATTATGTATAATCTAATAACACTTAACACTTAACACTTAACACTTAACACTTAACACTTAACACTTAACACTTAACACTTAACACTTCTTTTAAAACAGCAGTCTAATAATATCCCTGTATCAGGTCAAATAATATGTCAGCAAATACAAAACAAGAAAAACCCTGGAATGGTCGCTTTACCGAACCGACAGATCAATTTGTTGAGGCTTTTACCGCTTCAGTTAGCTTTGATCAACGACTTTATCAATATGATATTCAGGGCTCCATTGCCCACGCAACCATGTTGCAGAAAGTTGGTGTGTTGACTCAGGATGAACAACAACAAATCGTTGATGGTTTAAAAACAATTGAAAAAAAAATTGCAACGGGTGAATTTAACTGGTCTATTTCGCTGGAAGATGTTCATATGAATATTGAGTCTGCCTTAACTCAATTGATTGGCGTTACCGGTAAAAAACTACATACGGGCCGTTCACGAAATGATCAGATTGCTACCGATATTAGATTGTATTTACGTGCTGAGATTAACCATATTCTGTTAGAGTTAAAACGTTTACAGATGACTTTAATCGATTTAGCTGATAGAGAATCAGATACCATTATGCCTGGTTTTACGCATTTGCAAACTGCCCAGCCAGTAACTTTTGGACATCATATGCTAGCCTGGTTTGAAAACTTATATCGTGATGGTCAAAGACTGGCTGATTGTAAAAAAAGAACTAATCAAATGCCTTTAGGCGCTGCAGCGCTGGCAGGAACGACTTATCCGATCGACCGTGCTTATACAGCGGAATTATTAGGCTTTGATAGCGTTTGTGAAAACTCTCTCGATGCAGTCAGCGATAGAGATTTTGCCATAGAGTTTAGTGCTGCTAGTGCACTTATAATGACGCATTTATCTAGATTTTCAGAAGAATTAGTCATCTGGTCATCCGCTCAATTTAATTTTATTGATTTGGGCGATGCTTTTTGTACCGGTTCATCAATTATGCCGCAAAAGAAGAATCCCGATGTGCCTGAACTGGTTAGGGGTAAGACGGGGCGTGTTAATGGTCATTTAATTTCCTTATTAACTTTGATGAAGTCTCAGCCCTTAGCCTATAATAAAGATAATCAGGAAGATAAAGAGCCAATATTTGATATTATCGATACTTTAAGAGGTTCGCTAAAAGTATATGCTGATATGATGGCACAAGTGACTGTTAACAAAAAGGCTATGTACCAGGCGGCTAAAAGTGGCTTCTCTACAGCCACCGACTTGGCTGATTATCTGGTAAGAGCCGATATACCATTTCGTGATGCACATGATATTGTTGGGCAAGCGGTTCGTTTAGGGGTTGAAACTTGTCGTGATTTAAGTGAATTAACACTGGATGAATTACAGTCATTTTCGAGTAAAATACAGTCTGATGTTTTTGATATACTAACACTTGAAGGTTCAGTTTCTGCTAGAAACCATATTGGCGGTACTGCTCCAGAACAGGTAAAACAAGCAGTTGTTAGAGCACGAGAAAGAGTTTCTTAATGTTATTAGGTCAAGTTTCAGGCATTTAATTTATGTTAAAGCCCACGCTAAAAATTAGTCCAATGAAAAAATCCGAGTTGAGCATTAGTCGGGTTTTAAAGCGTTATAATGAAATTAATCAATTAAGGCTAAATAGAATTGATGCTGCTTTAACCAAGCGACAACAGGATTTTCTTACCCTTATACCCTTTATTTTTCATTCTAATCATGAAAAATTACCTGGTTATGTGCCAGATTGTCCCAGTGGTATACCTGATTTCAGGGTTACGCCCGAAATGAAATTTGCAGCCAAAAAGATTAATAAATCTTTTAATGGTAAATTAAAAGCATTTAGAAGTTTTGACCTATTAGCCTTGTATTTAATGGGCAGTCCAGGATCAATTGCTTTTTCTAATAAAAGTGATTTTGATTTTTGGTTGTGCTACAACCCTAGCCTTAGTAGCGAAGCATTAGCCATGTTGGATACAAAGGTCGAAATTTTAACGCAATGGGCTGATGAACTAGACCTGGAAATCACTATTTTTCTGGTTAACTATTTAGATTTTAGACAGGGAAAATCAATTCCTTTGTCCGTTGAAAGTAGTGGCTCGAGTCAATTATTACTATTATTAGAAGAATTTTATCGTACTGCTATTTTACTTTGTGGTCGCTATCCGGTTTGGTGGATTATTGCGCCAGAAGTTGATGATAAATATGATGAAACCCTTAAAGAATTAGAAATAGGCATGATGATCAAAGATAATATGGTCAATAAAAATGACTATCTTGATTTTGGTCCCGTAAATACTATCCCTTCTAGTGAATTTCTTGGTGCAACGGTTTGGCAAATTTATAAGGGGATTGACTCTCCCTACAAATCAATATTAAAGCTAATGATTATGGAGGCCTATGCTAACGAGTTTCCGAATTTTCAGTTATTAAGCTCGATCTACAAAAATAAGGTTTATAATCAGGAAAATCTGACATTAGAAGACCTGGATCCTTATTTATTATTACTTGAGAAGCTGACTAATTATTTACAAAGTGCAGAAGAAAGGTTATTTCTTATGCGACGTTGTTTCTATCTAAAAATTGATTGCAAGTTGAATAAAAAACATCAACGACCTTCCTCTAAGTGGCAAGTTGAGATTGTGCGCCAATTAGTCAAAGACTGGGATTGGAATGAATATACTCACCAACTTCTTGATCATAAAGAAAACTGGACTCTTCAGGATGTGATGCATGAGCAAAAAACACTGGTTAATGCCTTAACAACCAGTTATCGAAAGTTGAATGATTTTTTTAAAAAATATGGGCAAACCAGCACCATTAGTCAGCGAGATTTAAATTTATTAGGCCGAAAACTGCATGCCGCATTTGAACGTAAGGCTGGCAAAATTGAAATTATTAATCGCCAGTTCAAAGATCAATTAGTTGAAACACATGTTTCCCTGCATGAGTTTGTCAATTCACAAAAAGAAAAAGGCTGGAAGGTTTATTTAGGTGTCGTCCATCGTAAAGAGATGGAGGAAAGGGAGTCGTTAAAAAAATCAGCTAATATTATGAAACTAATTAATTGGCTATTTTTTAATGGAGCGATCAATCAACATACAAAGTTTCTGATTCATAACTTTCGTGGTTATAAATTAGATTTTAAAGAAATCAGTCATATCATCAGTAGCTTAAATAAGATTTACCCGGGTAATTATATTGGCAAAGCTTCACTTGAAGCACTATCTCGCCCCGGCGTGGTTGAAAAAAATTGTCTTTTTGTCAATGTGCTTAACGACCCTTTTGAGAATAATAATAATATTAATCAATTCGCAACCAATCAAACTGATTCTTTACGTTATGGTGCCTCGCATCGTAATTTGGTGCTATCAATCGATGTTGTATACAACACCTCATGGAAAGAAGTGATGTATGCTCATTATAATGGGGAAACCGCAATCGTTGATTGTATTTGCCAATATTTACGATGGAATAATAATACTTCTCCGATACAAAAAATTTTACCGGATATTGTCCAATCTTTTTCCAGTTCCAGAGCAACCTTTATTGCTCAACGTGTTGAGGAAATTATTAAAGATGTCGTTGATGCCTTTTATCAAGTTAAAAGGAGCTATCAAAGATATATTTTCGCACTTGGCAGAGTCTACTATATGATAGGTTTTAAGAATGACGAGCCATATTATCAGAAATTAAAAACAATGGATTTACTAATCCAGGAATTGTCCTTACCCAGGAAATATTATTCGACTTTAACCGTTGATAACGGGGTCAAAGAAGATACTAATTTAAAGTCAATTTTTAAAAGAAATCAGTCAGGGAAAGTACAGATTTTTTATTTAGTTAATCCTAATTATGTGGATATTTACGTACTCGATGACTTAGGTTCGTTATATTATATTCGCCAAAATGTAGAACAGGATAATGTTCAAATTAATCATTATATTTTGTTTTTAAATACAATCATTCAACGTCGCCTGTTTCACTCTTCATCTAATGTTTTTTTGTCAAATGATGAGCCTTTGAATTTAGGTATTTACAAAATGTATCGTCGTGATAATGAATTAAAAATTGTTGAACAGTCGATTGAATCATTTTCTTTACCAAGTGAATTTATTAGTATTCAAGTTATTGGTCATAGCCACCAGGAGACACAAAGCTATTTCTCAATTTTTTGTGATGGCAATGAATTTTCTGGTTTAGATTATGGTCAGGACCTGTATAAAGAGTTCGCGAAATATATCATTGAACAACGTCCCAGCGGTTTAAAGTATCCTATTTATTTAACTGATATGGATCTGGATCAGGAAAGTGTAGCGCTATCTCCGGTACAGGTATGTCAATTATTAAAATATAAAGAACAGATAGAAACTAAATTAAATCATGCAATTAAAGAGATTTAGGCATTGAGGCAATGAATTAGGGAGAAATTTTTATGGTCGGTAGAAGGCTAATTAAAAAGAAGAAAACTTCTTCAAAAAAACTGGATGAAATTGTGCAAAAAGCAAGAAACTCTATTACTGAAAGAGACAAAGGTTATAGAGAGCAATCTTTAAAAATTCATCCCTGGGTTTGTGGTCGTTGCGGTAAAGAATTTAATAGAGATAACCTTCATCTATTAACGGTTCACCATGTTGATCATAATCATGATAATAACCCAATAGATGGTAGCAATTGGGAAAACTTATGTATTTATTGTCATGATAGAGAACATCAGAAAATAAGAGATTTTGAACAATATGGAGAATTAACTTCTTCTGCTCACCAGGATGAAATGCCAATAAACAACCCATTTGATATTTTAAAGAAGATGGACTAGTATTAATAGGTTTATAAATATTATTTTTTTACGATAGGTCCTTAATGAAATATAGTTTAATCTTATCCCTGTTTTTGTGTCAAATCTGTTTTAATGTGCTTAAAGCAGAAGTCGTTTTATTGGAAGGAAAAAATCCTTCATCAGCAGATATTTTAAATGCTTTCAATGTTAGTGATGATATGGAATTAATGAATGATTTGCCGGAAGGGTTGTTAGAAGGCCTTGGGGAAGGTGTTTCTAATAAGCGTTTTAAGGGGATTTCTTATCAAAATATGACACAATCTAAACAGCCAACTTGTCCAAAAAATACCAATACTATTGCTCTAAACATAAAT
>JADGAU010000049.1 GCA_015231865.1 Gammaproteobacteria bacterium
TCAATCCAGCCAGTTCAATTTAAAGATTTAAAAATTCTGGTTTGTGATGATAATGCTAGTGCTCGTGAAATTAGTCAGAATATTTTAAGCACCTTTGGCTGCATAGTTGAAATGGTCAGTAGTGGTGAAGAAGCCATTACAGAAGTTGAAACAAAAGATCAAAATAATGAACCATATGATGCTGTTTTTTTAGATTGGAAAATGCATGGAATGAACGGTTTAGAGGCAAGCGATCACTTAATCAATAAATCAAAACTTATGAACTTGCCTAAAATTGTTATTTCTTCTGCTTACTCAAAACATGAAGTTTATGTGGACTCAAGTACGACAGTTGATGGTTTTTTACCTAAACCAATTACGGCATCAAATGTGTTTGATTGTTTAATGAATACTTTTTCATATAAACAAGAAGATGCTTTTGAAAAGAAATCAGGTAAAATTGATGAAAATATTGAATTGACTCTACAAGGAGCCCGCGTTTTATTAGTCGAAGATAATGAAGTGAATCAAGAATTAGCATATGATATTTTAACTAAAAGAGGATTGTTAGTTGATATTTGTGAGAATGGTCAGGAAGCCACTGAAAGAGTTAATAGTTATTATGATGTCGTTTTAATGGATATCAATATGCCGATAATGGATGGTTATCGGGCAACAGAAGTTATTAGAAAAAATCCTGAATTTAAAGATCTTCCAATTATTGCCATGACAGCCAATGCAATGTCGGGTGACAAAGAGAAGTCAATTAATGCGGGTATGAACGATCATATTAATAAACCCATTGATATTAAATCTCTTTTTACTTGTTTGTCGAAGTGGGTAACTGTCCCTGAAGTTAATAAAAATGATGAACCGCAGCCTGTGTTAAGTATTGAAACAACCATACGTGGCTGGGATAAACTTGAACAAATCTCAGAAATTGATAAAGATTTTGCCTTTAATATTTGCTCAGGGAGTTTTTCTTTATATGCCGGTTTGCTAGAAAAATTCTATAAGCGACACTTAAACTTCAAAGATGAATACATTAAAGAAAAACAAAAAGAAACAGCAGAAAAAATTATGGAAAATAAAGCTTCAACTCGTTTAGCGCATACTTTAAAAGGGACTTCAGCAAATCTTGGTATTCATATTATGGAAAAAGAGGCTTTAAATCTTGAAATAATGAGTAAAGAAGATTCTAAAATAGAAATTTACGAGCCACAACTAGAAAAAATTCACCTTTTATTACAAACAATTTTACCTAAAATTAAAACGTTAATTGTTCATAATGATGAAGAAGAAAAAGGTGGATTAACAAAGAAGGTAGATAAGCTAAACGCTACAGAACAAAATGAGGAGCCATCTGAGGAGGCTACCTTAGAGATAGACCTGGATAAAGAGGTAGCCCTGGATAAAATGCTTGAAGAAATTAAAATATATTTGCTTGAAGATAATACTCAGGCAACAGTTTTATCAGAAAAACTGTATCATATGATAAAAGGTTCGAATGAAAATAAGGGTTTTAAGCTAGAGATTGAAAAGCTGAATCATGCATGTAAAAGTTTTAAGTATGACATCGCTCTTGAAATTATTGATGTTTTAAAGAATAATTAAATACCAATGTACACAATAAATAATGAAATATTACAAATTATGACAATTAAACCGACAGTACTAGTGGTAGATGACTCTGCAGAAAATATCGAACTATTGAGTCATATGTTACATGAAGAATATAAAGTTAAGGCCGCTTTGCATGGTGACAGAGCGATACATATTGCCAAACGCTCTCCTCATCCAGATATGATTTTATTGGATATTATGATGCCGGGTATGGATGGATATGAAGTTTGCCAGAGGTTAAAAGAAGATCCAATTACCTCATCGATTCCCATTATTTTTATTTCTGCAATGACAGAACTAGCCTATGAGAAAAAAGGCCTGGAACTAGGGGCTGTCGATTATATTACCAAACCCTTTAATCCAAGTATCGTTCTGAGAAGAATTCAAACACATATGAGTCTTTATGATCAACGACGAGCTTTAGCATTTCAGGTTCGCGAATATACGGATGAATTATATGAAAGTCGGGTAGAATTAATCCACAGGTTGGGGCGTGTTGCAGAATTAAAAGATAATGAAACGGGTATGCATGTTATTAGAATGAGTCATTATACTAAATTGATAGCTGAAGCATTAGATGAAACCGATGACTGGAAAGAATTATTGTTTCAAGTAGCACCAATGCATGATATTGGAAAAATTGGCGTTGCAGACAATGTATTATTAAAACCAGGTAAACTTAATGAGGAAGAATGGGAGATGATGCAAAGACATGCTGTTTATGGCGCTAATATCATTGGCGAACATCACTGTGATATTCTTCGTCTTGCCAAACAGGTTGCATTAAACCATCATGAAAAGTGGGATGGCAGCGGTTATCCTAATGCCATTAAAGGAATTGATATTCCACTTAGTGCAAGAGTAGTAGCTATTGCTGATGTTTTTGATGCCTTAACCTCAGAAAGGCCCTATAAAAAAGCATGGACATTCGAAGAAGCATTTGTATATATTGAAGAAAACTCAGGAAAACATTTCGATCCCGAATTAGTGAAAATATTTATCGATAAAAAAGAAAAAGTCAGGAAAATTATGAAAAGTTATCATGATGATTCAGCTATGAATATTATTACTATGATTGAGACTGACTAAATTGTGACAAAGATCATGTTTATTATTTTTCAGAATCATTAGAATAAGTGAATTTAAACTATCTACATAAATCCATACATGTCACAGTCAGCTATTAACGAAATTAAAGGTTACCTGAACCAGTATGTTTTAAATGACATACAATTAGTAGAAGTCGCCTCATCACAGACAAAACTTTCATTTTATTTACCTGATAATCAATATATCGAAACACAGGTATTTAATGATGATGAACTTGATATTGTCATTGATTTGATTTTATCTTCCAAAAGCCGCCTAAAACTGGGTTGTTAATAATAGGCTTGTTAAAAGCCGAGTTGTAAAAAACTGGTATTTTCCTTTAGGGTTGGTTATAATCCCGCGCTTTATCCTTGCCTTTAAAAGAATTTTGTATAAAAAATATGATTAAAGGCTAATATGTTTGCGTTTAATTTACGTATTGTGAATTAAAGTTAACTAACTATTAACCATAAGGGAATCTCTATGAGACATTATGAAATTGTTTTCTTGGTTCATCCGGATCAAAGTGAACAAGTACCAGCGATGATTGACCGCTATAAATCAATTATTACCAATGACGGTGGATCAGTTCATCGTGTGGAAGACTGGGGACGTCGTCAGTTAGCCTATCCTATTAATAAAATCCATAAAGCGCATTATGTGATGTTGAATGTCGAATGTACGCAACCAGCATTAGATGAAATCAACCATGGTTTCCGTTTTAATGATGCAGTCATTAGAAATATGGTTCTTAAAACTAAAGGTGCGATTACTGAACCTTCAATTATGATGTCAGAGGACGATTCAAAATCTTCTGAGTCAAAAGAAGCAGATACTGAATCAGCAAAAGCTGAATAGTTTTAGATAAAATTTATTAAGAGGAAGATAAAATGTCTCGTTATTTTAGACGTAGAAAATACTGCCGATTCACAGCTGAAGGAATCACAGAAGTCGATTACAAAGACTTAAATTTATTAAAAGCCTATATCATGGAAAATGGTAAAATTGTACCAAGTCGTATTACCGGTACAAAAGCCAAATATCAGCGTCAATTATCTACTGCAATTAAGCGTGCCAGATATTTAGCTTTATTACCATATACAGATCAACACGATTAATTTTTCTAAGAGGAGAAGAAAATGAATGTAATCTTATTGGAAAAAATTAATAATCTTGGTGCTTTAGGTGATAAAGTTAACGTAAAGCCTGGTTATGGAAGAAATTTTTTAATTCCACAAGGTAAAGCTTTACCTGCAACTGCTGCAAATGTTGAAAAATTTGAAGCACGTCGTGCAGAGCTTGAAAAAGCAGCCGCTGATGCTTTAGCTGATGCAAACTCAAGAGCAGAACAATTAAATGGTAAACAGTTTGTTATTGTTCGTAAATCAGGTGATGAAGGTAAAATGTTTGGTTCTGTAACCAATGGCGATATTGCTGACACGATTACTGCAGCTGGAATTGAAATTGCAAAACGTGAAGTTCGTTTACCTGAAGGTGCCATTCGTGAATTAGGTGAATATACCGTCACGATTCATGTTCATACAGATGTAAATGCAGACGTTACTATTTTAGTTGAAGCTGAATAATCTAGCTAACAATTAAAATTTTAAAAAACCACTATTTTTTAATGCCTTATTGGCGTTAATATCTAGTGGTTTTTTTGTTTCTGAGTCTATCTGCCTCACCAGCTATTGGTATAAAAATTATTTTAAAAGACAAGGCGTTGGTTATCTTGATGTAAGCCCGGTTGGTCAGGTAAAATAGTCATCATAAATGATAATTAACGACATCTTTGTAGGCAAGATAACTACGAAGAGCTTGCAGGAAGCAAGAAAATTAATACTCTGGCTATTTACCCATCTAGTATTTAGCTTACTTAAGCTAAAACGAACTCTTTTTATATGTTCTAAAAATTCTTTTTATCAACATAATTTTGCACTATTTATAAACTATTTATGCTAGAATACGCACTCTATTTTTTAAGGGTGTTCGCAATTTAATATGGTTGATTTTGCTAAAGAAGTTCTCCCAATTAGTTTAGAGGAGGAAATGCAGCAATCCTATATGGATTATGCAATGAGTGTCATCGTAGGCAGAGCTTTACCTGATGTACGAGATGGCATGAAACCAGTTCACCGACGTGTCATTTATGCCATGCATGAAAGTGGTATGGACTTCAACAAACCCTATAAAAAATCAGCCAGAATTGTGGGTGAGGTTTTGGGTAAATATCATCCTCATGGTGACACAGCTGTATACGATACAATTGTTCGTATGGCACAACCATTTTCTCTACGCTATATGATGGTCGATGGTCAGGGTAACTTTGGTTCTGTAGATGGTGATTCACCCGCTGCAATGCGTTATACCGAAGTTCGTATGGCAAAAATATCCCATGATATGCTTGCAGACATCGACAAAGAAACCGTCGATTTCATTCCTAACTATGATGAGTCAGAACATGAACCACAAGTTCTGCCAACTCGAATTCCTAACTTATTAGTCAATGGCTCATCTGGTATTGCGGTTGGCATGGCAACCAATATTCCGCCTCATAATATCACCGAAGTTATTAATGCTTGTTTAGCCTATGTAGATAATGCAGATATTAGTGTTCCTGAATTAATGGAATTTATTCCAGGGCCTGACTTTCCAACGGCAGGTATTATCAATGGTGCCAGAGGGATCCACGAAGCTTATCATACCGGGCGCGGCAGAATTAAAATCAGAGCTAAAGCTGAAGTTGAAGTTTTGGATAATGGCCGCGAAAAGATTATTGTTACAGAATTGCCTTATCAGGTTAATAAAGCAAAACTGATTGAACGTATCGCAGAACTTATCAAAGAGGGAAGGGTAGAAGGTATTTCGGCACTACGTGATGAGTCAGATAAAGACGGTATGAGCATCGTTATCGAGATTAAACGTGGTGAGGCCGGTGATGTCGTGTTAAATAATTTATATCAACACACAGCCATGCAAAATGTGTTTGGTATTAATATGGTAGCCTTAGTCGATGGCCAACCTAAACTTCTTAATCTCAAACAATTAATTTCTGCTTTTATCCGTCACCGTAGAGAAGTCGTTAATAGACGTACCGTATATGAATTAAGAAAAGCCCGTGATAGAGCCCATATTTTAGAAGGACAGGCAGTAGCTTTAGCTAATATTGACGAACTAATCAAAATGATTAAAGAGTCTAAAAATCCTGCGGAAGCGAAAGAAAAATTAATTGCCGGTGTCTGGAATCCAGGCTTAGTCAGTGAATTACTTCAAGGGAATAGTGTTGATTCACGTCCGGATGGTCTAAGTCAGGAATATGGCTTACAGGCAGATGGGTATAAAATGAGTCCTGAACAGGCTCAGGCAATTCTTGATTTACGTTTACATCGCTTAACGGGTTTAGAAATAGATAAAATTATTGCTGAATACAAAGAACTAATTGAAAAAATTAAATGGTATCTTGAAATTTTAGCCAGTCGTGAAGTTCTGATGGGCATTATCCGTGAAGAACTACAAGAAGTGATTGAAAAGTACGGCGATGAAAGACGAACTGAAATCAATAGCAGTTATGAAGATTTAAGCTATGAAGACATGATTACTGAAGAAGATAGAGTAGTAACACTATCTCATGCAGGTTATGTTAAAACTCAGCCATTGTCTGATTATTCTGCACAGCGCCGTGGTGGTAAAGGAAAATCAGCAACGAAGATGAAAGAAGAAGATTTTATCGAAAAGCTTTTTGTTGCATCCAGTCATGACACCTTACTGTGCTTTAGTAATATGGGTCAGGTCTATTGGAAGAAAGTTTATGAACTTCCTTTGGCCAGTCGTGGTTCAAAAGGTCGTTCAATCGTTAATGTGCTTCCATTAGATGAAGGCGAAAATATTAACGCAGTGGTTCCAATTAGAGAATATGATGAAAATCAATTTGTCTTTATGGCGACAACCAGAGGACGAGTTAAAAAGACATCTCTGGAACAATTTTCACGTCCAAGAGCGAATGGTATTCGAGCAATAGAACTAAAAGACGGTGATACACTGGTCAATGTTGCGATTACTGATGGTCAGCGTGATATTATGCTATTTTCATCAGAAGGTAAGGCAATTCGTTTTAAGGAAGAATTAATTAGATCCATGGGTCGAACAGCTGCTGGTGTTCGTGGCATGAAATTAAATGATGAACATACCGTTAAATCACTAATTGTAGTTCCTTCAGAAGAAGAAGATAGTGCTGATGATGAAGTGCAATTAACTGTCCTCAGTGCAACCGAAAATGGTTATGGAAAGTGTACTCCGCTTTCTGATTATCCGGTTAAAGGGCGTGGTGGCAAGGGTAGTTTTGCTATTAAAACTTCTGCCAGAAATGGCTGGATGGTTGGCGCTGGCCTGGTTCATAAAAAAGATGAAATTATGATGATAACCAATGGCGGTACCGTGGTTAGAACTCGTGTAGCAGAAATTTCAGTTGTTAGTCGTAATACGCAGGGCGTGCGTTTAATCAGATTAGGCGAAGAAGAAAAGCTAGTTGAGATTGAAAAAGTCTGTGAAACAGTAGATGAATCTGAAGAAGAATTATTGGATGAAGTTGAGAGCTCTACTGATGAGACTACCACGGATGAGAAGTCTAGGGATGACATTTCTTCAGATGATATTTCCTCAGATGAAAGTTAATTAATATTTAAAGGGTAAAACATGACAAGAGTTTATAATTTTAGTGCTGGTCCTGCCATGCTATCTGAAGATGTATTGAAGCAGGCAAGTGAAGAAATGTTAGAATGGCGTGATGAAGGCATGTCTGTGATGGAAATGTCGCATCGAGGTAAAGCCTTTATGTCAATTGCTGCTGAAGCCGAAGCTGACTTGCGTCAATTGATGTCGATTCCAGATAATTATAAAGTTATGTTCCTACAAGGGGGGGCAAGTAGTCAATTTGCTATGATCCCTTTAAACTTATTATCAGGTAAAAAAACGGCCGATTATGTGAATACGGGCATGTGGTCTAAAAAAGCGATTTCAGAAGCCAAAAAATATTGCGAAGTTAATGTCGTCGCTAGCTCTGAAGCAGATAATTTTACCACCATACCTGACTTTTCAAGCTGGAAACTAAATCCAGATTCGGCCTATGTTCACTACACACCTAATGAGACGATTGGGGGTGTTGAATTTAATTATATCCCTGATACAGGCAATATTCCTTTAGTTGCTGATATGTCTTCAACTATCTTATCCAGAAAAATTGATGTCAGCAAGTTTGGAATGATATACGCAGGTGCACAAAAAAATATCGGTCCTGCAGGTTTAACGGTCGTTATTATTCGTGAAGATTTAATTGGTAATGCGATGGATATCACGCCATCTATGATGAATTATCAAACCTTAAGCGAAGCTGATTCAATGTATAACACACCGCCAACTTACAGTTGGTATATTGCTGGTTTAGGTTTTAAATGGTTATTAAATAATGGTGGTCTTGATACTATTGGTGAAGTTAATCAGCGTAAAGCTCAAAAATTATACGATGCAATTGATAGTATAGATTTATATGATAATCCAGTTGAAAAACAGTATCGTTCCTGGATGAATGTTCCTTTTACTTTAAAAAATTCAGACTTGGATGCGGAATTCTTATCACAGGCAGCAGATAAAGGCTTAAAAACACTGAAAGGTCATCGTTCTGTTGGTGGTATGAGAGCAAGTATTTACAATGCAATGCCTGAATCAGGGATTGATACATTGGTTGAATTTATGAAAGAATTTGCAAAAGAAAATTCTTAATTAGAAATATATTTTTCTTCTTTTGAGTGGATTAATTTGCTTATCCAGTTCCTCCCCCTAATAGGGAGAGGAGTATGTGCATAAACTCACAACAAAGAAAATAATTAAAAATAAAATAAATCAAAGGTTTAAGTAATGTTTAAAGTTTTAACATTAAATAATATATCAATTGTTGGCTTAGAAAAGTTGCCACGTGATAACTATGAAGTTGCTTCAGAAATACAACATCCAGATGCAATTTTATTACGCTCATTTAAAATGCATGATATGGAAATTCCTGAAACTTTAAAAGCTGTTGGTAGGGCTGGTACAGGCGTTAATAATATTCCCCTGGATAAAATGACTGAAAAAGGTGTCGTTGTTTTTAATGCTCCTGGTGCCAATGCTAATGCGGTTAAAGAGTTGGTCTTAGCAGGAATGTTAATGGCTTGCCGTAATATTGGTCCAGCCTGGAATTTTGCATGTGCTCTTGAAGGTACAGATGAAGAAATCTCTAAACAGGTTGAATCAGGTAAGAAAAACTATGGTGGTTTTGAACTGCCAGGTAAAACAATCGGTGTTGTTGGATTAGGTGCAATAGGGCGTTCAGTTGCCAATATGGCTAAAGATTTAGGTATGAATGTGATTGGCTTTGATCCAGGCTTAACGGTTGAAGGTGCATGGCAAATTTCCTCATCAGTTCAACAGGCAAATACTTTTGACGAGATGTTGCCGAAAGTGGACTTTGTTACTTTTCATGTCCCCTTGATTGATGTCACTAAAAATATGTTAAATGCTGATCGTATTAAATTAATGAAAGATACAGCGATTATTTTAAATTTTGCACGAAATGGTATTATTGATGAAAATGCCATTGTTGAACGTTTAAATAATAAGAAACTATATGGATATGTTTGTGATTTCCCTAGTAATGGTTTAAAAAATGTACCAGGGGTCGTTACTTTACCACATTTGGGAGCTTCAACATCAGATGCTGAAGACAATTGTGCAGTCATTGTTTCTGAAAATGTTAAAGATTATCTGGAAAATGGTAATATTAAATTATCCGTTAACTTCCCTGAAGTTGATATGCCCAGAAATGGAAATTGTACGAGATTAACTGTATCAAATAAAAATGAGCCCAATATGCTTGGTCAAATATCAACTATTTTGGCTGATGCAAATTTAAATATCATTGATATGGTTAATAAGTCCAAAAAAGACGTTGCCTACACAATAGTTGATGTAGATAGTGAAATAAGTGAAAGTATTGTTTCTTCTATTAAGGCTATTAAGGGTGTATTATCTGTTAGAGTCTTATCTTAAATTCATTGGTTGAAACTTGTCAGACGTTAATAAACAATCTATTAATATTGAAAAACTGAACTTTTCTGGTATAGATAATTTATCGGAGTTAAGGGTTTTAATTGATCAGGTTGATATTGATATACACCAGCTTCTTAACAAGCGTGCAGCATTAGCAAATCAGGTTGCACAAATTAAGATAGCAGATGCAAAGAAAAAAGGTGATAGCGATATTATCTATTATCGACCTGAGCGAGAAGCAGCTGTTTTACATGCGGTAAAACAAAGAAATACGGGGCCTTTATCTGATAATGAAAGTGCACGTTTGTTTCGTGAAATTATGTCAGCTTGCCTGGCTCTTGAAGAGCCTTTAACAATTGCTTATCTTGGGCCTGCAGGTACTTTTACTCAAGCAGCTGCTTATAAGCATTTTGGTCATTCTGTAAATACTAGTGCTTTCTCAACTATTAATCAGGTATTTAAAGAAGTAGAAACAAAAAATTGTCAATACGGTGTGGTGCCAATTGAGAATTCTACCGAAGGAGTTATTTCTCATACCTTAGATTTATTTATTTCTTCAAGTCTTAAGATAGTTGGCGAAGTTACCCTGAGAATTCATCATAACTTAATGTCTAAAACTACTGATTTATCATCTATTAAAACTGTATATTCACATCAGCAATCTTTAGCTCAATGTCGCTCATGGTTAGATGAAAACTTTCCCAATGTTGATCGCGTGCCAGTTAAAAGTAATGCAGAAGCTGCTCGTTTAGCACAATTAGATGATAGTTGTGCAGCAATTGCTGGAGATATTGCCGCAGGCTTATATGAGCTAGCAATTCATTATTCACAAATTGAAGATAATCCAGATAATACAACACGTTTTTTAATTCTTGGCCATCAGGAAGTTGACATTACACGAATAGATGGAGTTGATGGTTTAGCTGAGAAGATTCCACTTAAAAAATTAAATAAAACCAGTTTACTCATGTCGTCTGAAAATAAGCCGGGTGCTTTATTTTCTTTATTACAACCAATTTCAGATAATCAAATTTCAATGACTAATATTGAGTCCAGACCATCACAATGTGGCCTTTGGGAGTATGTTTTTTTTATCGATATTGAGGGGCATTATAAAGAGCCTCATATTCAGGCTGCTATTTCTGAAATTGAAAAGAAAGCGACGATGGTAAAAGTATTAGGGTCATATCCACAAGCCGTTATATAAAAAATTATGTTTAATAACTCATCTGAACTTAATAGTACTGGTTTATTGCAATGTAAACCAGTTAAATCACTTTATAATCTTTCCGCCTATATCCCTGGTAAGCCAATTGAATTAATTGAGCGTGAATATGGAATAAAAGGAGCTATAAAATTAGCATCCAATGAAAATCCTTACGGGGTTTCTCTTGATGTAATCAATTATTTATCGGATAAAGTTAATTCAAATAATAATATTAATTTATATCCTGATGGCAATGGTTATTATCTAAAAGAAGCTTTGGCAGATCATCACAAAGTTTCAACTGATATGATTACTTTAGGTAATGGTTCCAATGATGTTTTAGATATTATTACCCGATGTTTTGCCACTCATGGTGATGAAGTCATTTTTTCTCAATATGCTTTTGCTGTTTATGCAATATGTACTCAAGCTGTCGGGGCTAAAGCTGTAATGACTCCTGCGCTTGATTGGGGATATGATTTACAGGCTATCCTGGATGCCATTACGGATAAAACTAAAATTATCTTTATTGCGAACCCAAATAACCCAACGGGTACCTGTCTTTCTGGCAAAGACCTTAAGAATTTTATTGACCAGGTTCCAGCGAATATTCTGGTTGTCATCGATGAAGCATACGTTGAATACGCCAGTCATGAATTATCTCCCTGGCACGAGCAATATGAAAGTTGTGTTAATTGGTTAAAAAATTATCCCAATTTAGTCGTTACCCAAACATTTTCTAAAGCTTATGCATTAGCTGCAATGAGAATTGGATATTCCTTATCGCACCCTCAAGTTGCTGATTTTTTGAATAGAGTAAGACAACCATTTAATAATAATCAATTTGCACTTGATGCCGCTAATATTGCACTTAATGATCAGGAACACATCCAATCAGTTAGTAAAAATAATTGGTTAGAAATGGAAGTTCTGACTAAAGCTTTAAATAAATTAAGTTTAAATTATATTCCTTCAGCAGGTAACTTTATTTCTGTCAATTTTGATAAAGTAAAAAATGGTGATGCACAAAAAGTTGATCAGTATCTGTTAACTAAAGGAATAATAGTACGTCCTGTCGGTAACTATGGAATGAATAATTACCTTAGAATATCACTTGGTACTAGTTATGAAAATCAAAAGCTTATCGATGCTTTAGAAGGTTATTTATCATGAGTGAAGGCGCTCTGATTAATAGATTGGCTGTTATTGGCGTAGGATTAATCGGCGGTTCTTTTGCTTTAAGTTTAAAAAATAAAGGCCTGGTTGGTTCTGTTATTGGTGTTGGCCGAAATGAAGATAACTTAATTCTGGCAAAACAATTAAATATTATTGATGAGTATTCAACTTCTTTAAAAGAGGCAGTAGAAACAGCAGATGTAGTCTTTATTGCTGTTCCGGTTAGTAAATACGATGACGTGTTTAAAGAGATAAAGCAGCATATAAAACATGGAACTATAATCACAGATGGTGGTAGTACCAAAGTTAATATTATTGAGGCAGCCAATAGAGAGTTTTCAGAATCGATTAATCAATTTTTTGTACCAGGGCACCCCATTGCAGGCAATGAAAAAAGTGGTGCAGGGGCTGCCATTGATAGCTTATATGTGAATCATAAAATCATTTTGACACCGACAAAGTCAACAGATAAGACAGCATTGGAGCTGGTGACTAAATTATGGCAATCTATTGGCGCTAATGTTGTTTTGATGGAGCCAGTACATCATGATTTAGTATTAGGTGCAACTAGTCACTTACCACATGCGCTGGCTTTTAGTCTTGTTAATATGCTGGCGACTTTAAATGAAAGAGAAGAAATATTTGAATATGCAGCAGGGGGCTTTAAAGACTTTACTCGCATAGCCTCAAGTGACCCTAAAATGTGGCAGGATATCTGTCTGGCTAATAAAGATGTTTTATTAAAACATATCCAGATGTATAAAGAGGAACTGGACGAGTTGTCAAAAGCTTTAAAGGATGATCATTCAGAATACCTTTTTAATTATTTTTCCCGTTCTAAACAAACACGTGATAAATTTGTAAAAACATAAACTTCAGTTGAGATAAATATGACTAATTTTATTGTACAACCTGGTGGGGAAGTATCAGGTGAAATTCTTGTTCCAGGTGATAAATCAATTTCTCATCGTAGTATTATGTTTGGATCACTTGCCAATGGTATAACAAATATCAGTGGATTTTTAATGGGGGAAGATTCATTAGCAACCTTGGCGGCATTTAGAGCTATGGGGGTTAATATTGAAGGGCCAGATGATAAAGGTAATATCACAATTGAAGGTGTTGGTATGAAAGGCCTGAAAAAACCGGATTCGGATTTAGATCTTGGTAATTCAGGTACTTCCATGCGTCTTTTAACAGGATTGTTATCCGCTCAGGATTTTGATGTACGCTTAATTGGCGATCAATCCTTATCATCTCGACCAATGAAACGAGTTGTCGCTCCGGTGAAGCTTATGGGCGGAAAGATCGAAACCGATGAAAATAATACCGCACCTTTATCTATTAATGGCTCTCAACGCCAAGGTCTTTTAAATGGTATTGCTTATCATCTACCTGTTGCCAGCGCTCAGGTAAAATCTTGTCTATTGTTGGCTGGCATGTATGCTAAAGGTAAAACTTGTGTTACAGAACCTGCACCTACACGGGATCATACCGAAAGAATGCTGGAAAGTTTTGGTTATCCTCTAGATGTTATTAATCTTGGTGATGGTAAGTCGCAAATATGCCTTGATGGTGGATATGAATTAAAGGCCTGTGATTTACATATTCCCTCTGATATTTCTTCAGCCGCATTTTTTATGGTTGCTGCCTGTATTGCGGATAATTCAAATGTGGTTTTAAAACATGTTGGTATCAATCCAACGCGTGATGGCATTATCAATATTTTAAAATTAATGGGTGCTGATATTGAAATTCATAATGAAAAAATGATTGGGGCAGAACCAGTAGCCGATATTGTTGTTAAAACTTCAAAACTACAAGGAATCAGCATTCCTGAAGATCAAGTACCATTAGCAATTGATGAATTCCCAATCATATCAATTGCTGCAGCTTGTGCTGAGGGACAAACTATTTTGACTGGCGCAGAAGAATTAAGAGTGAAAGAAAGTGATCGTATTCAGGCAATGATTGATGGCATGACAATTTTAGGCATAGATTGCGAAGGAACAACAGACGGTATGATTATTAATGGTGGTGATTTTACCGGAGGCGAAGTTGATAGTTGCGGAGATCACCGTATTGCTATGTCTTTTGTTATGGCAGCTTTAAGAGCAAAAGATATTATTACTGTTTTAAACTGTGACAATGTGAATACTTCGTTTCCAGGTTTTGTAGAATTATCACAACAGGTTGGTATTCGTATTCAAAAGTAGTTTTTTTGAAACATAAATTTCAAAGTGAGTTACTCTGCCATAATTATCTATTACTGAGGAACTCACTTATAGTTTGATAGTGTTCTGATACATAAGGTTCTCTTAACTCTCTTGTTTCATTAATAATTGGATCATTTGCATATATTTAACCTCATAATAATTCTGATGGCGTATAAATTATTGCTGGTTCATAATTTTATCTTCTTAAATCTGGCTATAGACTTTATTAAATAAGAGCAATAAACTATCAAAATGAATAAATTTTCACAATATAGGAAGCAAATAGAAGAAATACTTAAAAGAGTTCTTAAAAATAAAGTTATATCTAATGATATTGAACTCTCCTCACTATTTGATGAAGTAGGTCAACTGCATAACAAGCTTTATGATGCCTACACACAACTTCAGCTAAGCCATCAGCAACTACAACACAAACATTATAGACACTATGAAGTAGCACCCGTTGGTTATTTTTCATTGGATCACAGTAGCAATATTATAGCGTTGAATGAAACATTTAGTCATCTGTTGGGTCTTAGTAAAGATCTGCTTTTAAATAAGTCATTAATAGATTTCATTCATACTTCTGATCAAGATGCTTTCTATACTTTTTTGAAAAACCTATTTGAAACACAACAGCCACAAAACTGTGAATTACGCTTATTACACCCGGTTAAAAAATTTATTTGGGTTAAGTTTGACAGCCAATTATCATCACATGAATTGAAATCAGAAGAGCAGATAGATTTAGCCGCGACTGAAATTTCTGAATTAAAAGAAACCATTAAAGAATTATTATCTAATGAGCAACAGTATGATCAACTCACTAATCATATGAATGCCGGTCTGGTTATACATGCTTTAGACACATCAATTATTTATTATAATGAAAGAGCTTGTGAAATTCTTGGTTTAACATCTGAGCAGCTACTGGGTAAAGAAGCCATTGATCCTATCTGGAAGTTTGTTCATGAAGATGGTAGTTTAATGTCGCCTAAGGAATACCCTGTAAGTCTAGTATTGAATTCTAAAAAGCCACTAAAGGACTATTTAGTCGGTATATCCGGCTCAGTAAAACAAATAAAATGGGTTTTATGTAACGCATTTCTCTCGAGGACTCAAGAAAATAATGAACAGATTGTTGTTACTTTTTCTGATGTTACCGAGCACCGATTAGCGGAACAGGAATTACTCAATAATGAAGAAAAGTTTAGTGCTGTGTTTAATCAGGCAGCTGTTGGAATGGCTCGGCTTGCTCCAGATGGAACATGGCTGGAAGTCAATCAAAAACTTTGTGATATTGTTGGTTATTCAAAACAAGAACTCTTGTTAAAAACATTTCAGGATATCACCTATCCAGAAGACTTAAAAACCGATCTTGTCTATTTTAATCAATTGCTTAAGAATGAGATTAAGACTTATTCAATGGAGAAACGATATTATCATAAAAATGGTGATATTCTCTGGATTAATATTACGATGAGTTTGGTCAGAAACTTAAATAACGAACCAGATTATTTTATTTCTATTATTGAAGATATAAGCAAGCGTAAACACTTGGAAGATAAATTCCGTAAGATTACACTGGCTGTAGAACAAAGTCCGGAAAGTATCGCTATCACCAATATTAATGCTGAAATTGAATATGTTAATGAAGCCTTCTTGAACACGACAGGCTATAGTCGTGAAGATGTTATCGGTCAAAACCCTCGAATACTGCATTCAGGCAATACACCCGCAGAAACTTTTATGGATCTTTGGTCGACCCTTACCGCAGGAAAAACCTGGAAAGGTAAATTTAAGAACCGTAATAAGAAGGGGGAAGAATATACTGAGCTGGCTATTATTACACCGGTACGCCAATTAGATGGTTCAATTAGCCATTTTCTTGCAATAAAGGAAGATATTACTGAGAAAGAAAAGTTGGCTGATGAGATCAATCAGCATCGTCACCATCTAGAAGAATTAGTACAGACCCGTACTGAACAATTATTGGAAGCACAACAGCAGGCAGAAGCTGCAAATTTAGCCAAGAGTGCTTTTTTAGCCAATATGAGTCATGAAATTCGTACCCCGATGAATGGTGTTCTAGGTATGACACATTTGGCATTACAAACCGACTTAACTGACAAGCAAAAAAAGTTCATTACCAACGCACACCAGTCAGCCGAGAACTTGCTTAGTATAATCAATGATATATTGGATTTTTCCAAGATTGAAGCCGGAAAATTAGCAATTGAATCTATTGACTTTAGTCTTGTAGAGGTTATCCAAAATACATTGGATATGCTCCAGTTTAAAGCAGACGAAAAAGGTGTTAGTTTGTTTGTTAAGGTCATGTCTGATGTTTCCAAAGAACTCATTGGCGATCCATTACGTTTAACTCAGGTACTGATGAACCTAATCGGAAATGCGGTAAAGTTTAGTAAGTCAGGTGGTAAAGTTAGCTTGAATATTTCTTTACAGGAGGAAAGTACACAAAATTGTGTGTTACTTTTTTCAGTGCAGGATGAAGGTATTGGAATTTCTGCAGAGCAGCTTAAAAAGTTATTTCAGCCATTTAGCCAAGCTGATGGTTCAACTACACGCCAATATGGCGGAACAGGACTTGGCTTAGTTATTTGTAAAAAAATAGTGCAAATGATGAAGGGTGAAATTTGGATAGAAAGTGAGGAAGGTCTTGGTAGTACATTTAGCTTTATTATTGAATTGGAAAAACAAAAACAAAAACAAACTTCAGTATCAAGTGATTCAAATTCTAGAAGTAAAATAGACGATATTCAGATTAAAACATTGCTGCAGAAACTTAGTGGCACCAAAATACTACTGGTCGAAGACAATGAGATAAATCAGATGTTAATAGAAGAATTATTGGCTGAACAGGGAATAAAATCAATCACAGCCAATAATGGAAAAGAAGCTCTAGAACTATTAGTTAGTGAGAAATTTGATGCTGTGTTAATGGACTGTATGATGCCAGTAATGGATGGTTATGAGGCAACAAAAAAAATACGTGCACAAGAAGCTTTTAAAGATCTCCCGATAATCGCCTTGACAGCTAATGCAATGGTCACTGATAAAGAAAAAGAGCTGGAAGTGGGAATGAATGACCACATATCAAAGCCAATCAACCCGAAAACAATGTTCCTTACTATCGCTAAATGGATACATCCTCAAAATAACTCAATCCAATCTAATTTGTGATGACCATTATCAGACTAAAAACTTATGACTTTTCCTGTAATAACAATTGATGGCACCAGCGGTGTTGGTAAAGGTACAATCAGCTCAATGCTGGCCTCTCATTTACAATGGCACTACCTTGATAGTGGTGCTTTATATCGAATCACTGCCTATACTGCATTGAAAAAAGGGATCGATTTAGCAAATGAACAAGCTATTACAGATTTGGCTAATAGTCTGTCAATAAGTTTTCTTGCAAGTGGTGAAATTTTAGTAGATAAGTATGATATTTCCAGTGCTATTCGAACCGAACAAGTCGGTATGAGTGCTTCTAAAGTTGCTACTTATCCTAAACTCAGAAAAGCTTTATTTAATAAACAAAGAAGCTTTTTAAAAGCGCCTGGTTTAGTTGCTGATGGACGAGATATGGGAACAACTATATTCCCGGATGCCAAATTAAAGATCTTTTTAACAGCAAGTGCAGAAGAAAGAGGGAAAAGACGCTATAAGCAGTTGAAAGATAAAGAAACACATGCTATTATGCCGAGCTCAAATTTGTTGCAAAAAAATGATTTGGACTTGTCCGATATAATTAGGAAAATTGAACAGCGGGATCATCAGGATATGAACCGTGCCTCTTCTCCTTTAAAACCTGCAGATGATGCAGTTATTATCGATACAACATTATTGACCATCAATGATGTTTTCAATCAAGTTTTAACTCTGCTAAACAAATCTGAATAAATATCATTCTATGTAAGTGCTTATTATTTTAAGGTCCTTCATAGATAGTACCTTAAAATAATTGATACCGTTATTTTAAGGATTTTTTTAACTGTAAAAGTATTTATCTATATTTTTGAAAAAAATTGATAAAAAAGCTGATAAAATATTTTTACCACGACAGATGATTATTTTTTATAATCAAGGAAATATCTCAACATGAGCGAGAGTTTTGCGGAGCTTTTTGAAGAAAGCTTAAAACAAACAGAAATGCGTCCAGGTGCTTTAGTTAGTGGCGTAATTGTAAGAATTGATAATGATTTTGTAGTTGTCAATGCCGGTTTAAAATCTGAAGGTGTTATTCCTAAGGATCAGTTTGCACTTGATGGCGAACTAAATATTGGTGATATCGTTGACGTTGCATTAGAGTCATTAGAAGATGGCTATGGTGAAACTCGCTTATCAAGAGAAAAAGCGAAGCGTGCAGCTGCATGGATTAGACTAGAGAAAATCTTTGACGCAGAAGAAACGGTTCGCGGTCTTGTTGTTGATAAAGTTAAAGGTGGCTTTACAGTCGATTTAGGTGATGTGAAAGCATTCTTACCTGGCTCATTAGTTGATGTTCGTCCAGTTAGAGATACTGCCTTCCTTGAAGGCAAAGAGCATGACTTCAAAGTTATTAAATTAGATCAAAAACGTAATAACGTTGTTGTTTCAAGACGAGCTGTTGTTGAAATTGAAAATGCTGGTGAAAGAGATAAGCTTCTTGAAAACTTACAAGAAGGTCAAAATATTAAAGGTATTGTTAAGAATTTAACAGACTATGGTGCATTCATCGACTTAGGTGGTGTAGATGGTCTATTACATATTACTGATATGGCCTGGAAGCGTGTTAAGCACCCAAGTGAAATAGTCAATATTGGTGATGAAATTGATGTTAAGGTATTAAAATTTGACCCAGAAAGATCACGTGTATCACTAGGACTTAAGCAAACTGGTGATGATCCATGGGCAGCCATCAAGAACCGTTACCTTGAAAATGCAAAACTTAAAGGACGCGTTACTAATTTAGCTGATTATGGTTGTTTTGTAGAAATTGAAGAAGGTGTTGAAGGTTTGGTTCACGTTTCTGAAATGGATTGGACTAATAAAAACATTCACCCATCTAAAGTTTGCCAGGTTGGTGATGAAGTTGAAGTGGTTATCTTAGATATCGACGAAGAACGTCGTCGTATTTCTTTAGGTATGAAGCAATGTACTGGTAATCCATGGGAAGAATTCTCTGCAACACACAATAAGGGTGATAAAGTTTCTGGTAAGATCAAATCAATTACTGACTTTGGTATCTTTATCGGTCTTGACGGTGGAATTGATGGTTTAATACACTTGTCTGATATTTCATGGGAAGCTTCAGGTGAAGATGCTATCCATGAATATAAGAAAGGCGATGAACTAGAAGCAGTTGTTCTAGCCGTTGATCCTGAAAGAGAGCGTATTTCTTTAGGTGTTAAACAGCTTGACCAGGATCCTTTCTCATCATACCTCGCTCTTAATACTAAGGGTGAAGTTGTTAAGGGTAAAGTTATTGAAGTTGATGCTAAAGCAGCAATCGTAGAATTAGCGGAAGGTGTCACAGCAACTTTAAGATCATCAGAGTTATCACGTGATAGAGTAGATGATGCGAGTTCAGTTCTTAAAGTTGGTGATGAAGTTGAAGCTAAACTTATCAATATTGATCGTAAGAATCGTAGCATTAATCTTTCAATTAAAGCGAAAGATCAGGATGATGAATCTGCGGCAATGGAAGAATATGCATCAACTGATGATACCGGTACTACGTCATTAGGTGACTTACTTAAAGAGCAAATGAGTGAAAAATAATTAGTGTATCAGGCTAATATCGAGTTTTGTTATTAGCCTTTACCTGATTTGTTTAAACTTAAATGGGTTATATAAGAATATGACTAAATCAGAATTAATAGATTTATTAGCAATGAAACACACACATCTTGTTCAAAAAGATGTAGAATTATCCGTAAAGATTATTTTAGAACACATGGCCCAATCGTTGGCAAATGGTGAAAGAATAGAAATTAGAGGCTTTGGAAGTTTCTCTTTGCATTATCGTGCACCAAGAACCGGTAGAAACCCAAAAACGGGTGAAGCTGTTGCTTTAGCTCCTAAATATGCCCCGCATTTTAAGCCTGGTAAAGAAATGCGCGAAAGGGTGAACCGTTGATAATGTTTAATATGATTAAATTGATGAGTTTAAAGTGTTAAATTAATGACAAAGCTATTAAACTTTATAATTCTATTATGTATTAGTGCAATTGGTGTTGCCTTGTCTTTAGTTAATACAGCACCAGTTGAACTTAATTACTATTTTGATATTGTTCAACTTCCTTTATCAATACTACTTATTTTATCTTTCTCTTTTGGGGTTTTGATTTGTTTAATCCTACTCATTCCGACTTTAATTAAATACCGATTTTTCCCTGGCAAAAAAGTTAATCAACAATTTGATTCTACTGAAGATTTACCTTTAATCAAACCTGCATCATTGAAGCCAGATACGATAGAAAATAAATCATAGATGAGTAAAAAGCCAGTTATTGTCGCTCTTGATTATAAAGATGCAGATTCAGCAATGGCTTTGGTTGAGCAGTTAAATCCAGATTATTGTCGCGTTAAAATTGGAAAAGAACTTTTTGTAAGAACGGGACCTCAGTTATTAGAAAAAATTCAGACACTTGGTTTTGACATTTTTCTTGATTTAAAGTTTTATGATATTCCTAACACGGTTGCTGCAGCCTGTGCAGCCGCTGCCGATTTAGGTGTATGGATGGTTAATGTTCATGCTTCTGGTGGTCCAATAATGATGGAAGCAGCCAATCATGCCATTTGTTTTCATAGTAAGCCTCCAATTCTCATTGCTGTAACGGTGTTAACCAGTTTTAGTGAAGATGAATTTTCTAAACTAGGTTACCAGCGGTCTTCGAGAGAACAGGTTCTGCATTTGGCTCAATTAACGCAGCGTTCTGGTCTTTCAGGTGTTGTTTGTTCGCCTTTAGAAGCGAAAATGTTAAAACAACAAATGGGCAAGGAATTTATTTTAGTAACACCAGGGGTAAGGCCTTTAGGTAGTGATAAAGGCGATCAAAATAGAGTAATGACTCCTTCAGAAGCTTTAATTGCTGGTTCAGATTTTCTGGTGATTGGACGGCCAATTACGGCTGCAAAAAATCCATTAAAAGCACTAGAGTCTATTTTAGACAGTTTATAATACTTCTATGTCAAAGGATTATAATGAAGAAAAAAGAAGCGTTCATCGTCATTTAAGTGAATTACCGGTTTGGATATTTATTGAGAATGACAAACAATATGTTTCAACTATAAAAGATATGAGTTTGTTTGGTTGTTGTATTGATCAAATTGATAGACAGTTACAAAATGAAGCTGAATTGTACTTGTATTTAGAAGATCCTAAAGAAATAAAATATAAATCTAAAATTAGCCCAAGAGTTATTATTGCAACTCTTGCTTATCAAGACCGACAATCTGTTGGCCTATCATTTACCAGTGTTGGTACTGAAGTGCTTAGTATTTTGCAAGCACATCTGGAAAAAGCAAAATACTTTTAATTGTCATTTTTTCTAGTAGAATTAATAGTAAAAGATATTAGAATTTAATTGCAAGTCCAGCAAAAAAACCATCAATTGATAAATCCACCCCATAGTTATTGCCATCAATTTTTAGTTCTTGTTTACGATATCCTAATTCAATTGCTAAGTCGACGGCTAATAGTTCAAGCAATGTGTAGTCAATTTTAAAGCTATAATCCATAAAAGAATCACCACTATATGATATATACTTAGCATTAACTTCTATACCAATATTAGTTGTTGGAAGTTCAGCTCGAACTCGGGTATAAGCCATTGGTAAAAAGAGAGACTCTGATTCTGAAAGTTTGTTTGTTGTTGAGGTGGCGGTAAAATCAAAGTCCATAATCTTAACATCTATACCTAGATCAAATGTGGTCCAAAAAGTATTATCTAAAAGGTTATAATAAGCAATCACATCATATTGAGTCATGTCTAAAGTAGAATCAGCATTTACGCCATAGGTATCGCCTTTAAAAGTAAATTCCTGCTTTGCTGATCCAGAAAAACTTAGATTTACATATTCCAATCGAACATTAGGGATAACAGGAACCGGGTGTTTGATATATATCCAGGCGTATCCTTTTGTCTCTGTATCAGTACCTAAATTGTCAGCATTAATTTCACCACCAGGATTACTTGAAATGTTTCCATCAAGCTGATTTATCCAGGCACCAGTACCAGCTTCAACACGAACAAAGTCAGCGTGCACATTAGTTGAGAATAATAGTGCGATAAACAAAGCTGATATGAGATTATTTTGCATGTCAAATTCCTATTACATTGGTTAATAATTAAAATTGTATCATATTAGGGCCTGTTGCTCTTTCATCTATTGCCTGATTTTTGTAAATTTTCATGCTATCTGCGTTACTTTTTTCTACCAATGGAATGCATTGAT
>JADGAU010000004.1 GCA_015231865.1 Gammaproteobacteria bacterium
TTTCCAAATATTTTATTCATTATTTACACTATATACTCGCAGCATTTTCAAAGATTACCAGTATAAACAGATTGTAATATTTCTCTGGCTCCTTTTAATAATAAATCATCAGCCACATCAAGTCCTAGCTGTTCTGCATTTTCGATCTCTGTTGTTTTTTCACTACGAATTATTGTTTGTCCATCTAAGGACGCAACTAGAGCTTGCAAATATAATTGGCCATTAATTATTTGTGCATGACCTGCAATTGGAACCTGACAGCCACCTTCAAGGCGTTTGTTCAGTGCACGCTCAGCGGTAAGTCGAATCGTCGTTTCTTTATCTGATAATGTCTGTATCAGTGCAATAATATCTGTATCTCCCTTACGACACTCTATTCCCACAGCTCCTTGTCCCATTGCAGGCAAAGAATCTTTAATATCAATAGTTTGTTTAATTCTATCGCTCATTTCCAGTCTAATTAGACCTGCAGCCGCTAAAATAATTGCATCATATTCACCATTGTCCAGTTTTTTGAGACGTGTATTAACATTGCCTCTTAGGTCTTTAATTTTAAGATCCGGACGCAGAGCTTTTATTTGTGTTTGTCTGCGTAGGCTTGAAGTGCCAACGACAGCGCCATAAGGTAAATCAATTAATTTTTGATATTGATTGGATACGAAAGCATCGTGTGGATTTTCACGTTCGCAAATAACAGCTAATTGCAGCCCTTGTGGAAATTCTACCGGTACATCTTTCATTGAATGAACGGCGATATCTGTTTCACCTGCTAATAAACTTTGCTCTAATTCTTTTAGAAATAAACCTTTACCACCAATTTTAGCAAGCGGGGTATCTAAAATTTTATCTCCTCGTGTGGTCATGGTATGAAGTTCAACTTTCAATCCCGGATGTGCTTTTATTAAACTCTCTTTAACAAAATTTGCCTGCCATAATGCTAAAGGACTTTGACGTGTTGCTATTTTAAGACAAGAAACTGACATATTATTTTCCGTAAATTATCTTCTAAAAAAAAGTAGTAATTATGATATGATTAAATAGTTGCATAGAAACTAGTTCGTGCATCTTATGCATTATAACCTTTTATCAGATTTAAATCCCTATGCGCCTTATTAATAAACTATTAACACTTTTATTAAGCTCGATATACCTTTATTCAATATCTACAAGTCAACTTCAAGCTAGTGACAAGTATTCTCAGTTAAAACCTGCCAATGATTTGGATCAATTAAGACATGAGACAAAACTAAAAAAGCTACCTTTATTATTGTTCTTTACCACTGAGGATTGTCCTTTTTGTGAACGAGTAAAATCTGACTATATACTTCCCATGCTTATTTCAGGTGAATATACAGATAGAGTGGTTATTCGTGAAATGCCTATGAATTCCTGGAATTATTTTCAAACAGCTAAATATAAAAAGATACCTGCTATACAATTGCGTTCACATTTTAAGGTACCTTTTTTCCCTGTGTTACTTTTTACTAATTATAACTATTGTGAATTGAGCGAACGCATTATAGGATTTAATACACCATCCTTATATGGTGGTCGTATTGACTCAGCAATTGATGAAAGTTTAAAAAAAGTACAAACTATGCAATCAAATAAATTCTGTGGAATAAAATAAACATTTAAGGAAGGAAAATGAAAAGAAATTTCATCATTATTATTACTTTATTTTTCATTACATCATGTGCCTCAAGCCCAACAGGTCGTAATCAATTAATGCTGGTTTCACCAGAACAGGCAATATCATCCTCAAAAACAGCTTATGTAGAAACCTTAAAACCCCTTGATGTCGAAGGTAAAGTAGATAACCACCCGGAACTAACTAAACGGATCAAATTAATTACAGGCCGACTAATCACACAAGCAATTAAGCAATACCCCTTTGCCAAAAACTGGGGTTGGCAAGTGAAAGTGATTGATGATCCAAAGACCATCAATGCCTGGTGTATGGCTGGAGGAAAAATGGCTATTTATACTGGATTGATTAATGAGCTCAATGCAACTAATGATGAGATTGCACAGGTAATGGGCCATGAAATATCTCATGCACTTGCTCATCATACAGCAGAGCAAATGTCGATTGCTATGGCAACACAGGTTGGCATAATGGGTATTGGACTTGCTGTAAAAGATAGCAAATATTCCAGTATGGCCTTATCAGGTACTGCACTTGCTGCCAGTTTAGCCATAAAACTTCCTAATAGTCGTACCGCTGAATCCGAGGCAGATAGAATGGGAATAGAGATTGCTGCCAAATCTGGGTATAACCCCAATGCTGCCGTTACTTTATGGCAAAAAATGGATAAAGCCAATAAGGATAAACCACCTGAATTCTTAAGTACTCATCCCAACCCTGAAAATAGACAGGCAACGCTCAAATCATTAATCCCCAAAATGATGAAATATTATCAACAGAAAAAAGAATATCCGGTTTATCCGTTATAAATAAGTGGGTAGTGGGTAGTGGGTAGTGAATAGTGAATAGTGAATAGTGAATAGTGAATAGTGAAATGATTAGGATTGATTGAATATTATTTCAATTTTTTGTTTTAATTCTTCATTGATGGGTAATGAGAACTCTATTTGATCATTAGCAGTGGATTTTTTTACGGTTATTTTTAGACTGGCTGGTTGATATTCATGACTAATTGACTTAACTGACTGATAGAAATTTTCCGGTACTTTTCCTTCTGTTTTTATAATCTCACCATTTTCTATTATCAGTATAAAACGAACACGCCCCTTTCTTTTAAGCAATAACCTTAAAAACATGGCATCATAGAGTAATAAGATAACAACTAATAAGATAGCAAATGAAAGTGTCATTAATCTATTTTTAGTAATTTATGTAATTGAAAAGAGTATGACCACTGGGGATGATTAAGACAATAATCGACTGTTTTATTCACATTATCTGTATAATTCTCATCATCAATTGCCTGTAAAAAAAAATGATCAAATGCTTGCCCAATAAATAATTCTGGTAACAATTCAGTTTGCGGATATAATAATTTTAACTCCTGACCACTGACAACCATCTGCTGTAAGCTTTTTTTTGGACTTACACAAATCCAGTCAATGCCTTCAGGAACTTCCAGGCTACCATTAGTCTCAACTGCTACCTCAAAATTATTGGCTTTCATTAACTGAACTAATTGATCATCCAGCTGCAATAGTGGTTCACCGCCAGTAAAAACAATATAAGGCTTTGCTTTAGCGTTGTTATCTTCAGGCCATAGGCTAAGAATTTTCTCCACTAATGCCTTTGTTTCATATTTTCCGCCATTTTGACCATTGATGCCGACAAAATCTGTATCACAAAATGGACAGGCAGAATCAGCTTTATCCTGCTCACGTCCACTCCAGGCATTACAACCACTAAAACGGCAAAAAACAGCAGGACGTCCTGAACGAGCACCCTCCCCCTGTAAACTATAAAAAATTTCTTTGACTGTATACATTGAAAATAACTTGGCGTATCAAAACAACAACTGTGACAGATAAAAGGAGTAGCTGTGTTTATTTTGTGAGTAATAACTGTTCGCACCCATAGGGCATAGCAAGCCGATTAAATGCATGTACAAATTATTCCTTTTGTGCTTGGCATAATTGATGTTCCAAATATTAATTAAAAGAAGAAAGCGAGTTATATTTCTCAGAAAATAAATGTCGGTACTCATAAACATAGCACTTAGAATATAACCCCTGTTCCTCTTAAATTACAATAACCATTGGGATTCTTAATTAAATATTGTTGATGATACTCTTCAGCATAATAAAATTTTGATTGTAACTTAATTTCAGTTGTAATTTCCGGATAACCTTGTTGTGTTAATTGTGATTGATAGTGCTGTAAACTTTCTTGTGACTGTAATACGTATTCCTGATTATTAACATAAATAGCAGAACGATATTGCGTACCACGATCATTCCCCTGACGCATGCCTTGTGTTGGATCATGATTTTGCCAGAACAATTCCAACAACTGCTTAAAAGAAATGACTTCAGGATCATAAACTATTAAAACAACTTCTGTATGCCCGGTTTGACCAGTACATACTTGTTGATATGTTGGATTCTCAGTGTCACCACCCGCATAGCCAACAGCCGTCGTATAAATGCCCTTTTGCTGCCAGAATAATTTTTCTACTCCCCAAAAACATCCCATTCCAAATATTATTGTAGAAAGATTTTCAGGAAAGGGAGGATGGATAGGTGTATTTAAAAATAAGTGTTTATTAGACATAAGTGGTCAGTTGTTAGTTGTTAGTTGTTAGTTGTTAGTTGTTAGTGGTCAGTTTAATATATTATTAGCTTTTTTGCTGTCAACTGACAACTGTAAACTGCCAACTGTAAACTGTAAACTGTAAACTGCCAACTATCTTTTCCATTAAAAATTTCTTGCTAATAAGCTCATTGATAATTTATCTAGCTCAGAAGTTTCGATGGGTACTGGTATCCATACCTGGTGGCCACTTCCCGGTGCAAAATCCATTTTAGTATCGATTTTAACATCATTCACTTTTCTATTGCTAACCATGTCTGTTAATGTAAAGTTGAGATTTTCATCCGGTAAAATAAGTTCCATTTCATCACCAACGGAAAACTTATTCTTAACTTCTACCAAGGCAAAAACTTTATTGTTCTCTTGCTTTGCTTCCACAACTTCAGCCACAAATTGCTGATTTTTACTTTTGGAATGGTTATCTAAATAGTTCTGATAGTCATGCGTATGATGGCGCTGATAAAAACCATCGGTATAACCTCGATTAGCCAAATTGTTTAAATCACCGAATAAACTTTCATCAAGACCATCACCTTTATAGATACTTTCAATTGCTCGGTGGTAAACCTGCGCTGTTCTGGCAACATAGTAATGTGATTTAGTTCGGCCTTCAATTTTTAACGAATCCACACCAATTTGCATTAAGCGCTCTACATGCTCTAATGCACGAAGATCCTTAGAATTCATAATATAGGTGCCATTTTCATCTTCATAAATTGGCATTAGTTCATTGGCTCTTTCTTTTTCTTCAATTAAAAAGGCTTGATTAGCCATCGGGTGACGCTTTTCTATGCCCACACCTTCAAACAGAGGTGGATTATTAATTTCATCAAAGGGATCAAATTGCTTGCCATCAATAACTGGTTTAATATCACCTGAAATTGTTTCTCCTGCCGGCATCACTTTATATTCCCAACGACAAGCATTGGTACAAGTGCCCTGATTTGGGTCTCGATGATTAAAATAACCTGATAATAAGCAACGCCCCGAATAAGCAATACACAATGCACCGTGAACAAAGACTTCTAACTCCATATCCGGACATTTTTGTCGAATTTCTTCGATTTCATCCAGACCCAACTCTCTGGAAAGTATTACCCGAGTTAGTCCCATAGATTGCCAAAACTTAACTGCCGCATAATTGACAGTATTCGCTTGTACAGAGAGATGAATATCAACTTCCGGCCATTTTTCACGCACCATCATAATAAGACCAGGATCAGCCATAATTAAAGCATCTGGCTTAAGCTCAATAAGAGGCTCTAAATCAGTCATAAAAGTATTTACTTTACTATTATGTGGAATAACATTGGTGGCCAGAAAGAACTGTTTTCCTAAGTCATGTGCTTCTGTAATACCTTGTTTTATATTGTCATATAAAAAATCATTGTTGCGAGCTCTCAGACTATATCTGGGCATGCCGGCATACACTGCATCAGCACCATAGGCATAAGCATAACGCATGTTTTTGATGGTACCGGCTGGTAATAAAAGTTCAGGTTTTTTCATGTTGTTATTTATTCATCTTATATTCATTTTGACAGTATATACTGCTACCAGGATAAATTAAATTTTTATAAAAATAATTAGGCGTTGATCTTTTAGATACTTGATTGATTTATGTCAAATTCTAGTGAAATTAAGGCATTTTTTACGTACCCCAAGAGTTCTTCCTTCGGGGCGTAGCAATGCCACCCATTGGTAGTAAAAAATAACGAAGATAGCGCTGTTGTTTCATAAATCAATAAGTTAGATGAAAGACAACAGGCCCTAACAATAATAACTATTGTCAAAATACTTTAGCTAACGTTAAAATGGATACTTAACTTGTGATTAACGGCCTATTATTATGAAAAAATCTTTAAATATAGTAAATATTATTTTTTTATTAGCATCATTATTTTTGACTTCCAATCTGTATGCAAAAGCAGATAATCCGCTAGAAGCGATACAAACAATAATGACTGCTTTGGAAAAGGATTTATTAGCCGATCAGCAAAAATTAAAAGCAAACCCGGAATATACTTCTGGCATATTAGAGAAACACATTCTTCCGATCATCAATTTTAAGATTATGTCTCAGTACGTGCTGGGAAAACATTGGCGTAAAGCAACAAAACTAGAACAACAGGAATTTAATCGTTTATTTAGTCAATTACTTATCCGTTTTTATACCAAAGCTTTCATAGAATATGTAAAAACCAATAATATCCATTCGGGAATGATCGAATTTCTTCCCTATCATGCCAAAGAGAACAGCAAACAGGCTCGAATTAAAACAAAGCTAAAACTGACGCCATCATCTCCTCCGATTGCTGTCAATTACTCTTTATATAATTCCAAAAAATCCGGATGGAAAGCCTATGATATCAGCGTTGAAGGAATTAGTTTAGTAACAACTTATCGCTCTTCATTTGATCAAATCATTAAGCAAAGTAAAATGCCAGGATTGCTTAAGCATATCCAGGAAAAAATTGATAACATCCAGGTAAAAAATCAAAAAACTGAACAATCCGCTAAAAACACATCGAATAAATAATGTCACTACTCAAACTGTTCCCTAATAATTCTTTCTTCAAGAGAATGATGGGTATCAAACAATAAATTGACACAACAATCTTTTCTCTCGGTGATGGTTACTGAAGCAATATTTAAAACTTCAAGTGAGTCTGCAGTTGCACTTAATGGACGCTTTTTGGGATCTTTATTGATTAACTCAATTGAAACATCATGCGGCAATAAAGCACCCCGCCAGCGCCTTGGTCTAAAAGGACTGATTGGCGTTAAAGCAAGAATACTGGAGCCTAATGGAATAATTGGACCATGAACCGATAAGTTATAGGCGGTACTGCCTGCAGGTGTAGCAACGAGAATACCATCACTGACTAATTTTTCCAGACGAACCTTACCATCAATTTTTATTTCTAGATTTGCAGCCTGTTGAGATTTCCTAATTAAGGCTACTTCATTAAAAGCCAAACCAATGTGTTCTTTACCATCAGTCGTAACGGCTTTCATTTCTAATGGAAATAATTTTTGTGTTCTTGCTGCTGCTATTCTTTGCGGCAAATTTTCTTCGCCAAAAGAGTTCATCAAGAAACCTACCGTGCCACGATTAATTCCATAAATTGGCTTTTTAAGATTAAGATATTTGTGCAAACAATGTAACACAAAGCCGTCACCACCCAGTGCAATAATAACGTCTGCTTCATTAACATCTACAAAATCATAATGAGCTGCCAGCAAACGTTTAGCACCTTGAGCCGAACCAGAGTTTGAACAAACACAGGCCATTTTATTAAAATTCATAACATTTTCCATTGAATCACTTTATCACAACGATCAACCGCGGAATCAAAACTATAACCGCTGACACCGGTATAAATATCAACTCTTAAATTTTAGCTTACAACTCATGAGATAATTTGAGTAACAAGAAAAAATAAAATGCTGGCAACTTAAAGTGAATTATTAATTACTTATATAAGCTCTAATTTCAGCAATAATATTGACATCAATCTGACTTAAATGTAATTATACATTGCTTTGGGGATATATGGCATATGTAATATGGGAAAATAACATTATTGCTGATCACTATCTCTATAATTAACCATTAAAATAATTTATATTTTGAATGAATCTAACATGAAAAAAAGCATTATCTTTACAATTTTTATTTTCCTGCTGGGAATGCTTGCAATGGGAGGAGTGAATACATTTTTCGCTTTTACTAATACCAACGAGTTTTGTACCTCATGTCATTCGATGCAAATCAATAAAGCTGAATGGGAAAAAACTATTCATTTTAAAAATCCATCAGGTGTTCAGGCAGGTTGTGCAGACTGTCATGTACCGAAACAATTTTTTCCAAAACTGTATGCAAAAATATACGCTGCAAAAGATGTTTATCATGAATTCATAGGTACTTTTGCTGTTGATGATGAGATAAAAAACAATCCTGAAGCTTACCTTGCGCATTACAATAAACATCGCTGGACTATGGCTAATCAGGTTTGGGCAAAGATGAAAGCTAACAATTCTCGCGAATGTAGAAATTGTCATGACTATAATAGTATGGATTTAGATGAACAAGGCCGAAGTGCTAAAAAGAAACACTCTCGTGCACCAATGGAAGGTAAAACCTGTATCGACTGCCATAAAGGTATTGCTCATGAAGAGCCCGACGAACCTTAGCCAGAGAATAAAGTTGTAAATTTTATAGCGTGAATTGATAAAAACAACTATACTCGCTGCTAAAATATACCTACCCCAAAGTAGGTAAAAATTTTTAACAAGTACTATTGCTAATGACTTGATCAAATAAAAATAGTCTTTTAAAAATATAGTGAGAAAATCTGTTCTCTAAACAGATAGGCACTAAATACAAACCCAGATTAGAAATTAATTTGCTTTCAATCTGATCATTCAATGTAAGGTCAAGGGGGACCTATGAACTTAAAAAAAACAATGCTTATTACAGCTGCATTGACTAGCACTGCTGCACTTAGTGCATTTGCAGGCAGTCATGGAGGTAAGACAGCAACAGCATCAGGTGAAATGCTTGGTAATACTTGTGCTGGTTGCCATGGTCCAAGAGGTAATAGTTTTGGACCAGCGATCCCAACGATTGCTGGCAATGCGGCAACTTATCTTTCAGACAAAATGAAGGCATACAAGAGTGGCGATGCACCATCATCTATTATGGGCAATATTGCTAAAGGTTATTCTGATGCTGAAATTGATGCAATGGCCGGGTATTTTTCAAAGCAGGCATACAAACCAATGGCACAAAAGCATGATGCTGCGATGGCTAAAGCAGGTAAAAAACTTCATGACAAATATTGTGAAAAATGCCACTCGGAAGCGGGAACACTTGCTGATGATGAATCTGGATTATTATCAGGACAGTGGATGCCTTATTTAGAGTATTCTCTTGCTGATTTTCAGTCTGGAGCTGCAAATGCACCTAAGAAGATGGCTACGAAACTTAAGAAGTTACACAAAAAAGAAGGTGCTGCTGGCATTGAAAAGTTAATTCATTACTACGGCAGTGCTAAATAAGGGGGAACCAATGTCAAATTTTACAAGAAGAAACTTCCTACAAGTTTCAGGTGCAGCAGCTGCTGCAACAACCGTTGGCTTTGGCCACTCAGTATTGGCTGGCAGTCATGGCGGCAGCAAAGGCAAAGTCGTAATAGTTGGCGGTGGCATCGGTGGTGCAACAGCAGCACGTTATATCAAATATGCTGACTCAAAAATTGATGTCACAATCATTGAACCTAATAAGCACTACTACACTTGTTTTACTTCAAATGAAGTTCTGGGTGGTAATCGTTCAATGGATTCAATCAAGTTTAGTTATGAACACCTTAAGAAAATGGGTGTAAAGGTTATCCATGATGTAGCAACCGTTGTTGAAGCTAAGCAAGTAGTTACTCAAAAGAACGGTAAAGTTACCTTTGATAAGTGTATTGTTTCTCCAGGTGTTGATTTCAAATTTATGCATGGGCAAACAGCTGCTAATGCTGAAACTGACTTACCTCATGCTTGGAAAGCTGGTTCACAAACCATGTTATTACGTAAGCAGTTAGAATCAATGAAAGATGGTGGTACGGTAGTAATTTCACCGCCGACTAACCCATTCCGTTGTCCTCCTGGACCTGCAGAGCGTATTAGTCAAATTGCCTGGTACTTAAAGAACAACAAGCCTAAGTCTAAGATTATTGCTATAGACCCTAAAGCTAAATTCTCTAAGCAAGGCTTATTCGTTCAAGGTTGGAAGAAGCACTACAGTCTTGGTGAAGGCAAAATGATTGAATATCGCCACCAAACTGCAATTGAAGAGATCGATATCAAGACTAAGACTGTTGTTGCAGGTGTTGATGAAATCAAAGCAGACGTATTAAATGTTATCCCTGCACAAAAAGCAGGTAAGATTGCATTTGCTTCTGGCTTAACGGAAGGTGACTGGTGTCCTGTTAATCATAAGACATTTGAATCTACTAAGATGAAGAATGTTTATGTGATTGGTGACTCAAGTGTTGCTTCTCCAATGCCTAAATCAGGTTATGCTTGTAATTCACAGGCCAAGGTTGCTGCTGCTGCCATTGTTGCTGCTTTACATGGCAAAGATGCACCTCACCCTTCCTATGTAAACACTTGTTATAGTGCGATTACTCCGACTGATGGTATTTCAGTGTCTATGGTTTACAATTTTGCTGATGGTAAAATTGGTAAGGTTAAAGGATCTGGTGGTTTATCTTCTGCAGATGCTTCAGAAGAAGAACGCAAGCGTACTGTGAAATATGCTCACTCCTGGTTTACAAATATTACTGCTGACTCTTTCGGCCGCTAAAGGCTCTTTTGGCAGATAATTTTACGTCAATGTAAACTTAAAAAGCCCTGGCAGGGAACTGCCGGGGCTTTTTTGATTATAGAATTTAATAATATTGATTATGACCGAATATGAATTTTTTAGATTACTTTGTGATCAAGAATTAAATTTAATCAACAAACTTGATAAAAAACTTAGACAAGGTTTTATTGAAAGCTTAATTAATAAAGGCTTGTCAATTCAAAATAATAATGACTGTATAATTAATATTGAACAACTAAGGTATTACGACAAAACAAGCTATTACGACAAACAAATTCTTTTAACTAATTTTAAAAGTAAATTAAATGATATTGAACTCCATGTGCTTTATGAAACTGACTCTACAAATAAGGCAATCAAAAAAATTAATAATGATAAAATCAATATTCTATTAGCCGAATATCAATTATCTGGACAGGGTCGCCGAGGCAAACAATGGTTATCACCTATTGGCAGTAATATCTATTTATCTATTAAATTTAAAGCACAATATACCGCTAAAACTTCCTTATATCCTTTATACATTGCAACAATTATTGCAGAATTTTTTTCCCAGTCCGGTATAGAAAAAGTTGCTGTAAAATGGCCTAATGATATTTATATCGACAATAAAAAAAGTGTTGGAATTTTATTAGAATCCATAGCACAGGGAACCAGTCAATCAATCGTATTAGGTATTGGCATTAATATATTTGCAGATCCAAGGCTCACTTCGCAAATTGATCAACCAATTACCAGCCTATTCGAACACACTAACAATAACGAATTACTAAATAAAAATTTATTATTATCAAAACTATTACCCAAACTCTTCACCGCTAATGAAAATTTCAGTTTTATCGACAATCAATTCGTTATTCATGCTTTTGAGCAATATAATTGGTTAAAAAATAAAAAAATAAGTATCATAGAAAATGAAAATATCTATCAAGGAGACTTTATACGCATTAATAATGATGGTTCTTTAGTCGCTTTAATAAATAATACAGAAAAAAATTTTTATGCTGCCGAAGTTAGTGTTAAGTGTTAAGTGTTAAGAGAAGAGTTTAATGAATAATTTATATATTGATGCTGGTAATAGCTTCTTTAAAATTGGCATTTATAACAAAATGAATGAATGGATCAAAACCTTATCAATTAAGAATCAAAACTTATTTAATGAACTTGAGCAGGTTATACTTGAGACAAAAAAAACACAAGAATTAAATAAAATCTGGATAGCCTGTGTCAATCAAGCACTAGACAAAACGACACTTACAAAAATTTTAACAAAATTCAGTCGCAATATTTATTTCTTTAAAAATGATGACTATCCATTTATCAATTCAAAATACCAATCACTGCAACAATTAGGTGTCGATCGCTGGCTAGCTATTTTATATCCTCACTTTCAACAACATAAAGATTATCTTATTATCAGTTGCGGCACTGCAATTACACTGGATATTGTTATTAATCATGAACACTTAGGCGGTCATATCATCCCTGGCATTACAACAGCAATGACAAGCCTTAAACAAAAAGCCAATCTGAAATCCTCATTAACTAAATATGAAAACATTTATCTTCCTGGAATAAATACTTCAGAATGCATTATTCAGGGGGTCTTAAGTTATACCGCTGCATATATAAATACTATGATTGAAAATTTAAACAAACAATCAACATCTGAAGTTTCGCTATGGATCTGTGGCGGTGATGCTGAATTAATCGCATCTTATCTCAATTACGATTATAATCTTAAGACCGATATGGTTTTAACCAGTCTTAATCAAATTGCAAACTTACCTTAGAATTATAAATACATCTATTATGAAAATTACTGTTCAGTTTATACTTTTTATTCTATTACTTTCCTCCTATGCTCTCGCCAGTAATGAGCAAGTTAATGATATAAATAAACATAATTCGATAAATATCCAGGTACAAACGCCAACACATGTTAATAATGAAACCTATCAAACATTAGAATCATTAGTAAAACAAAAGACTATATTAGAAAGTGAAATTCAGCATTTAAAAAAAGAAATAGAGAGTAATAAATTAACTGAAGAAAAAAAAGAACTCAATGGTCAGTTACAATCACTAAAGGAAGAATTAGCCAATACGCAAAAATATTTAAGTGAAATTGCTGCTGGAACCGATATTTCCAGTTTATCAAAGCAAGAAGAAGAAGCATTTAATTTTACCAAAGAGGTTTTGGCTTTAATAAAACCCATTGTTGATGAGGTTAAAAGTATGACTTCTGATATTCGACAAAAATCTTCTTTAAAGGATAAAATTCATTATCTGAATATACGTTTGCCGATTCTTGAGGAAGCCCTAACTAACCTAAAAAATATAAAAAACTCTAGTGATAATAAAGAAATTAATACGGCATTAAGCGATATTGAAAAAAACTGGCAAAAACAACAATCGCTAATGCGTAGTGAATATCAGGCTGCACAACTGCAATTAAATAAAATTATTGCACAGGAAAACTCTGACAAAGCCTCTACTGCTAGTTGGGCTAAACAGTTTTTCCAAAAGAGAGGGCTCTATTTAGGAGTCGCAATACTGGTGGTAATTATAATATTAGTTTTATCAAAAGGCAGTTATTCGGCCATGCAAAAATATTTACCCGGATTTAAAGCGAAACACCGGGTTTTTAGAATTAGGTTTATTGAATTATTACATCGTGTCTTTACTATTTTATTAATGATCATTGGGCCAATGATAGTTTTCTATTTAGTAGAAGACTGGGTACTTTTCAGTTTGGGATTACTATTATTAATTGGTATAGGCTGGACCTTAAGAGAAGCTATTCCACACTATTGGAGTCAAATTTATTTATTTCTTAATATGGGCTCTGTCAGAGAAGGCGAAAGAATTGACCTTGATGGACTCCCCTGGTTAGTTGAGAAAATTAATGTCTATTGTTGTTTGATTAATCCTACTGCTAATTTAGAAATTCGCATCCCTATCAAAGATATGGTTGGTAAAATATCTCGCCCCTATGATAAAGGTGAACTCTGGTTCCCATGCCGTAATGGTGATTGGGTACTGCTTAGTGATGGTATTAGAGGTATGGTCAACAGTATCTCTCAGGAAATGGTACAATTAATACAACGAGGTGGCGCACGCAAAACTTATTCAATGTCAGATTTTATAGCGCAATCGCCATTGAATTTATCGATTACATTTAGACTTAAAGAAACCATTGGAATTAGCTATAATCTGCAGTCAGAAAGTACCCACAAAATTCCGGATATTTTAGCTGAGTTTATTCATAACAAAGCTAATGAAGAAGGCTATGGTGATGACCTCATTAGTCTTAAAGTGGAGTTTGAATATGCTAATACTTCGTCGTTAGATATTGTCGTTATTGCTGACTTCAATGGACAGTTAGCTGACTTATATAATCGTTTACGCCGTCGTATTCAACGCTGGTGTGTCGAAGCCTGTACGGAATATAACTGGGAAATTCCATTTCAACAAATTACCATTCATAAAGTTTGATTAAAATATTGTCAAAAATGTTCAATCAATATACTAATAGTATGAATCGTTTTATTTACAAGATAACTGTTTTATCCAGTCTATCCATATTTTTATTTGTTTTAGCTCAACTATTCTGGCAGCTGTATCCACAAAAAGAAACTGATGCTCAAATTCTTAAACTGACGAAAACAACAGCAGCCAATAAACTCACTAAGAATAATTCAAAAAATAATTATGATAAAATTCCAACATATTCTATTTTCGGTCATGAAGTTAGCAAAAAAAATAAACCGATAATTAATATTATACCAAAAGAGAAACCTATTAACGCGGTTAAAACACCTTTAAATATTTCATTACATGGAATTATTTATGATAAAAATGGTAATAGTAGTGCAATTATTAGCGGACAAAATTTTAAAGAAAAAGAATTTCATGAAAGCGAGAAACTTCCAATAGGTAACGCCGTTATTCACCAAATATCTGCACATGAAGTCATTATTTTACGTCAGGGTAAATATGAAAAAATGTCTCTATTTACAGCAGATCAGCAAATTACAAACAAGAAAATTATATATACAAAAAAAAACGATAACACTAACAAACAAATAATAAGCAATAAATTAAATCAATATAAAAGCAAGGCTTTGAAAAACCCGATGAGTCTAAATGGCCTTATTAATTTTCGAACAAAAACAAGCAATGGGCAATTCCAGGGATATATTTTATCTCCTGGAAAAGATAAAGTCTTATTTGAACAGTCCGGGTTAAAACCTGGAGATGTATTAACCAGGATTAATGGCTTGGAACTGAACACACCAAACAAAATTTTTGCTTTGGCTAATCAACTAAAAGAAATGAAACATCTTGATATAGGTATCAAAAGAAATGGCTTGGAACAAAATTTATACTTTAGCATTGATTAAAAAAGTTAGCATATTTTTAATTTTATTTTTTGCTGTAACTCCGTTTCTCCACTCGCAAGAGCTTGAAGAGGAAAAAGTTACCTTGAATATGAATAATGCCGATATTCGCACTTTTATAACCAATATAGGTCAAATTTTAAATAGAACCTATATTCTCGATCCAAGAATAAACGGCAAAGTCACAATAATATCGAAACATCCGATGACACAGGATGAAATAAAACAATTATTTCTGTCAACTTTAAATGTACATGGATATGCTGTCGTTGATAATAAAAATAATACCGATAAAATTGTTCCTATCGCCAATGTCAGAACAGATACACTGACTTTAGCTTCAGCAAAAAAACCTGGCCTTGGGGATGAATATGTCACCAGAGTTTTAAAGCTAAGCAATATTAATGCTACTAAAATAATCCCATTGATTAGACCAATGGTTGCGAAGGAAGGCAGTCTTTCAGCCTATATGCCTTCGAATCATTTATTGATCATTGATCGGGCTGATAATGTTAAGCGAATTGTCGATGTTATACATCGTTTAGATATAAAAATACCGAATGATATTGACATTATTCCTTTAAAACATGCCAGTGCCGATGATGTTATTCAAATTATAGATAAAATTGAAAGTCGTGCTAAAGGCATCGATAAACTTGCCAGTCAACATGTTAATATTGTTAGTGATAAACGCACTAATTCAATTTTGCTTAGTGGAGTCCTAAAAGAACGAAATCGTATTAAAGAAATAATAGCAAAACTTGATTCTCCGCTACAAAATACCTCTGGTCATATAAAAGTAATTTATCTTCATAATGCCAATGCAGTTTCTTTAGCTAAGGTATTAAATAATATCAAAGATTCATTAGATGATATCAATACCAAACCTCTGCCAACTATTAAAAAAATATCTGTAACACCTGCTAATAAAGACGAACAACAAAAAACTAATATTCAAGCAGATGAAAGTACAAATTCTTTGATTATATCTGCATCACCAAATATCATGCGCTCATTGGAAGAAGTGATTAAACAATTAGATATCCGGCGTGCTCAAGTACTGGTTGAAGCCATTATTGTTGAATTGTCCGATCAACTTAGTTCGGAATTGGGTATTCAATGGGGAGCAATTGGAAATTCCGGTGCAGTCATCAGTAACTTTATTGGCTCTCCAGTCTCTCCAGTTTCTTTACTTTCAGCGGTAGATGGTAATAGCAGTGCAATTGCCAGTGCATTAGGCAGTACGAATGGCATGGTTGGCGTATTAGGTAAAGGAAATACCCGTTCGGGTTTTGGTGCCATCATTAATGCTTTATCAACCAATGGTGATGCTAATATCTTATCAACACCCAGTCTAATTGTAATGGACAATGAAGAAGCCTCAATTATTGTGGGCCAGGAGGTTCCATTTATTACGGGCTCAACAACTTCAGCAACAAACACCAACCCATTTACGACGATTACGCGTAAAAAAGTGGGAATTAAATTAGAACTTACACCACAAATCAATGAAGGCGATGCAGTTAAACTAAAAATATATCAGGAGGTCTCCAGTGTTTCACCAGCCGTCGGTGCTTCTGATTTAATTACCAATCAGAGGGAAATTAGCACCACTGTTATTGTTAAAGATAACTCTACCATTGTCTTGGGCGGTTTAAAAAGTGAAGAAAGTTCTGAGTCGGTTAATAAAATTCCCTTACTCGGTGATATTCCGATTCTAGGCGAGTTATTTAAATCAACTGATAAAACCAATGAAAAGCGTAATTTAATGGTTTTTATTCATCCCATTATTATCAGAGATGATGAGCAATTAAATGAACTCAGTGGCAGAAAGTATACTGCCATTAGAGAGCAACAAATAGCACAACGAAAAGAAGAAGCTGAATCACTATTTTCATTACCTTCTACAGCATTATTACAAGCCTGGGATAGCAATGAAGTATTACCGTGGAAAGAAAATCCACCAACTAATCAAAAAACAGATATGTCATCAGAAGAATTATAACAGTGATTCAACACCCCAAACAATTGACTTTTAGTTTTGCCAAACAAAATAACCTTTTAGTTAGCCAATATAATGAACAGCTAATTGAGTTAAGTTTAACTCTGAATACGCCTCTGAATGCGGTAAATGAAGCTCGTCGTTTTTTATCAACGCCTGTAAAACTAAAAGAAATTACCCAGGAAACCTTTGATTTATTATTAATCAGTAGTTTTGATCAGGAAGTAGGCAATGCTCAACAAGTTGTAGATGATCTGGATCAAAACCTTGATTTAGCAAAATTGGCTGAAGACTTACCGGAAATCGAGGATCTATTAGAATCAGAAAATGACGCCCCCATTATTAAACTCATCAATGCTTTATTATCAGAAGCGATAAAACTACAGGCATCAGATATTCACCTGGAACCATTTGAACAGCAACTGGTTGTTCGTGTGCGTGTCGATGGCGTGTTACGGGAAATGATCCGTCCTCAACGAAAACTGGCACCTCTATTAGTTTCTCGTTTGAAGGTAATGGCCAAATTAGATATTGCAGAAAAGCGCATTCCCCAGGATGGCAGAATATCTCTAAAAATTGGCGGTCACCCAATTGACGTGCGTTTGTCTACCTTGCCTTCTAAACATGGAGAAAGACTTGTTCTACGCCTTTTAGATAAACAGGCAGAACGACTTGATTTAACACATTTAGGCCTGCCGACAAATATTCATGAACAAATGAAACAGATATTACATCAATCTCATGGCATTATATTAGTCACTGGTCCGACTGGATCTGGAAAAACAACAACACTTTATGCAGGATTATCTATCTTAAATAACCATACCCGCAATATTTTAACTGTCGAAGATCCTATCGAATATGATATTGATGGTATTGGTCAAACACAGGTAAATAGCAAAACTGATATGAGTTTTGCCCGCTCTTTACGAGCAATCTTAAGACAGGATCCTGATGTGGTTATGGTTGGTGAAATACGTGATATTGAAACAGCACAAATAGCGGTGCAGGCAAGTTTAACCGGACATCTGGTATTATCAACCTTACATACCAATACCGCTGTTGGCGCCATTAGTCGTTTGCATGATATGAAGGTCGAACCGTTTTTATTTGCCAGTAGTTTACTGGGCGTGTTAGCCCAGCGACTGGTAAGAAAAATTTGTCCTCAATGTCGTCAGTCGTATGAAGCGACTGACGCTGATAAAAAACATTTATCTATTCCTGATAATGAATCACTAACTCTTTGGCAGGCAACGGGTTGCCTACAATGTAATCAAACCGGTTATCAGGGTCGAACCGGCATCTATGAATTACTTCTGGTTGATAATACGATTAAGGATATGATTCACCGCCAGGCAAGTGAAACAGAGATTCTTTCTTATAGCCGTGAACAATCTCCGGGGATTCGCCAGAATGGCTATGAACTGGTGCGCCAGGGCATTACGACACTGGAAGAAGTACTAAGAGTTACGGCTGAGGAATAAGATGCCTGTCTTTAATTATATTGCTCTTAGCCCCGAAGGAAAAAAAACCAAAGGCATTCTTGAAGCTGACAATGAGCGTCATGTAAGAAAACAGCTTAGAGATAACCACATGGTTTCTCTTTCTATCGAACAATCTCATGGAAAAAACAGTCATCTTGTAAGCGCTAAAGCCAATAAAACTTTTCTATTTCAAAAAAACATTTCAACAAAGGACCTTGCTTTATTTACCAGGCAACTGGCAACTTTAATACAAGCAGGCTTACCCTTAGATGAAGCGCTCACTGCGGTATCAGAACAAACACAAAAAGCAAGTAGCAAGAGTATAATATTAGCCGTTAGAAATGGTGTTTTAGAAGGTAAAACCTTATCAGAAAGTTTTGCGCTTTATCCACGAGTATTTGATACTTTATTTTGCTCAATGGTTGCATCGGGCGAAAGTTCAGGAGATTTAGGTGAGGTTTTAATTCGATTAGCAGAATATATTGAAAAAAGACAGCAATTAAAACAAAGAGCACTCATCGCCCTTTTATATCCGGGTATTTTATCCGTTGTCGCAATTGCTATCGTTGCTGCTCTACTAGCATTTGTTGTGCCTAAAATTATTAGTCAGTTTAATACGCTTAATCAAAATCTTCCATTAGCCACTCAATGGCTTATTTTTATTAGTGATACCATTAAAAATGATGGTTTGTATATTTTACTGACTATATTATTACCTATTATCCTGATAAAAATGGCTATTAGAAATGAAATTTTAAAATATAAAATCCATCATTTTCTTTTATATTTGCCTGGCCTTGGTAAAGTCGTTTTAGGTTTAAATATCGCTCGCTTCACCAGAACATTGAGCATTTTACTATCAAGCGGAGTTCCATTACTGGAAGCACTTCATATTAGCGCCCGCGTTTTAAATAATCTGTGTTTACAAGCAGCCATTAAAAATGCAGCAGAACAAGTCCATGAAGGACATAGCCTTAATCGTGCACTTGCCGATACTGCTTACTTTCCTCCAATAATGATTTATATGATTGCTAATGGAGAAAAAAGTGGTGAATTAAGTCAAATGCTCGAGCGCGTTGCAGATAATCAGGATAAAGAATTTGAAATGCTAATGGCAATGGCATTAGGTTTATTTGAACCCATATTAATCCTGGTCATGGGCGCAATTGTACTGTTTATTGTTAGTGCTGTATTATTACCCATATTTGAATTGAATACTTTAATTTAGGAAAAACAATGCTTAATAAAACAATACTTAATAAAACAATGTTTAATCAAACATTAGATAAAAAAATACAAAAAGGTTTTACCCTATTAGAAATTATGGTTGTAGTTGTTATCTTGGGCATATTAGCTTCTTTAGTAGCTCCGCAAATTTTAGGTCGTGCCGATGATGCCAGAATAACGAAAGCTAAAGCAGATATAACTAGCCTAGAAACAGCTTTAGATCTTTATCAACTGGATAACCACCAATTTCCATCTACCAATCAGGGAATTCAGGCATTAGTATCAAAGCCTTCAGATGAGCCTGTCCCTCAAAATTATAAACAGGGTGGTTATATAAAATCTTTACCTAAAGATCCCTGGGGCAATGAATACCTCTATTTACAGCCTGGTATTCATAATGTTAATTATGATCTATATACACTTGGTGCCGATGGTATAGATGGTGGAACTGGTAGTAATGCCGATATTGGCAACTGGACGAATGACAATAAGTCATAGTTAAAAGTTAAAAGTTAAAAGTTAAAAGTTGATTAAATATAACTATTGAACTTATGTTGTCTATTAATTCCTGCAGAAAAACCAATGGCTTTACCTTAATAGAATTATTAGTTGTTATCGTCATTCTATCCTTATTTACCAGCAGCGTATTTTTTAGCATTAATAGCAATCCGGATAAGGAAGTAAAATCAGAGTTTAATCGCTTGGCACAAATAATCAAACTGGCCCAGGATGAAGCCATGCTAAAAGGTGAAATGTTTGGTTTACACCTATATGAGAATGGCTATTTCTTTTCCCGCTATCATGAGGAACAATGGCAGATAATTAGGGATGACAAACTTTTAAACCCTTACTCTTTACCTGAGGGTTTAATCTTAGCTTTGGAAATAGAGGATGAATTTGTTGCTTTAAAATTTCATGATAAAAATATAGCAATCGAGTTAAAAGAAAATGAACAACCGCCCATTTATTTTCTTTCCAGCGGAGAGATGAGTGCTTTTAAAATTATGATTAAGAATAAGCATACTGAAATAAACGATCAAATTAAAGCTGAGATTAAAGGTTATGAAACAGGTCAATTGAACATTAACTATTTTCAAGCTGAACAACAATAAGATGATAGATACAAAAATGTATTCCGGTTTTACCTTAATAGAAGTCATGTTGGCGACAGCTATCTTATCTTTTGCGCTAATCGCCTTAGTACAACTCACTTCACAACAAACGCTAACATTAAGTCATCTTGAAAAAAAAGCCTATGCTTCCTGGGTTGCCGAAAACCAACTTGCCGAGCAGTTATTACAAAATCCCTGGCCAAATATTGGTATTACCGAAGGTGAAGCAAAAATGGGCGGGATTAACTGGTTCTGGCAAATAACCATTAGCAATACATCAATAGAGGGTTTTAGACGCCAGGACATCATTATTGCTGAAAGCAAAAACACTTCTGCTATTTACAATATGAGCAGTTTTTTTCATCAACCATTAAATAAAAAAAATACGCTTAATTTAAGCCTGAACTAATGACCAAGGAACAAATGACTCAGGCATTGCAAAAACAAAATGGATTTACCTTACTGGAAATATTGATAGCCATCAGTATTTTTGCCTTAATCACTTTTTCTACCTTTATGCTTTTCCAGCAAGCCTTATCTTCAGAGCAGCAATTTAAAAAAAGTAGTCAATCTTTAGTTGAGTTACAAAGAGCTTATCGTTTATTACAACAAGACATTAGTCAAATTATAGGCCGCTCGGTACGAGATGAGTATGGTCAGTCTCTTTCATCATTTCAGTTAATTGATACGATTAATGGCAAAACCATCGAATTTACCCGCATGGGGCGTGATAATCCTTTACAAAAAAGTCGTAGTGATTTACTAAGATTGCAATATTATCAGCAAGATAATCAGTTGATTAGAAAAAGCTGGCAATCTCTGGATCGCTCTTTAGATACCAAACAAAGCGAACAGATTATTGTTAATCAAATTGAAACTATACAATGGCAAGTTTTAGATAAGGATCAGTGGCTTAGTTCCTGGCCAGATACGGCGTTAACCAATAATAAAGACCTACTTCCCAATGCAATTCAAATACAGATTAGCCTAAAAAATAAACGCCAATATCGCTGGTTATATCCAATAACACTTGATACTGAAAATTCGTTAGTACAGACAAATACTATTATTAGTAATTAAATGCATTATCTCTCCACAAAAATAAAACTGAATAAAGGTATTGCACTTGTTGCTGTTTTATTAATTGTTGCCCTTGTCTCTGTTATTGCTACATCAATGACTCAAACAAATCTGATAGAAATACGCCGAAGTGGTAATATTTATGATTACCAACAAGCTCGACATTATCTTATCGCAGCGGAACAATTAGCAATTAGTCAGTTTGAGGGCAATAAACGGGATATAAAAAGAGATGATCTTGGACAATTTTGGGCTAGTGATGCACTCATGTTTCCTGTCGAAAGAGGCAATCTTAGTGGCGAAATTATTGATCTAAACCGCTGTTTTAATATCAATAGTCTGGTAAAAGAAAAAGAAGATCGTAGCCTGGTCGCTGGTAAAGATAATACAAGCTATAACGCATATATTAGCTTACTTTCAATTTTAGAATTACCAACACAATTAGTAGATAGTTTAATTGACTGGCTAGATACGAATACTGATGAAATCTCCTATGATGGGGCTGAAGATAATTATTATGAATTACTCATCAAACCCTATAAGAGTGCTAATACCTTGATTAGTGATATCTCTGAATTACGTTTAATAAAAGGCTATACGGCTGAAGTTTATAATAAACTATCACCATTCATTTGCGCTTTACCTAAGGCTGACTACCTTAAAATTAATATTAATACCATCATGCAAGCTGAGATATTAACCATGCTTATTCCCGAACTATCACTAAATAATGCCCGGGAAATCATTGATACCAGAGAACCGGAAGGATTCAAAAGCCAGGAAGATTTTTTCGCATTAGCGCAATTTAGCGGCATTAATATTAACAATTCAGTCAAATCTATTTTACAATTAGACTCTGACTATTTTATCCTTAAGGCTAAAGCAGAAATTGGCAAAAGCCGGTCCTATTTAACAAGCCTGTTACAGCAACAAGGATCAAAACAAGTCAAAGTCATTTGGCGACATTTTAAAAAACATCCGGCTCCGTTCCCTAAGGAAAATGAACGAAAAACACTTACGAAAGGCACTATAGTAGAATAATATGGATAAACTTATCATTCATTACCCACTGACTGAGGTCGAAAATCAAACTTCAATACACTGGGCATATTATGAAAATGGGCAAATAAAGGACAAAGGACAAGTACAATCCCTGAATTCCCTTTGCAAACAAAGCATAGTACAAAACAAAAATAACTTTCGTACTCATGTCTGGATCAATAGTGAGGCGGTTACCTTAAGACAGGTTAATCTGCCAAAATCACAGCATCAGCATAGACAAACCATTGTACCTCAAATTCTTGAAGATGAACTGAATGAAGATATAGATGAACTTCATTTTGTTTGCGGCCAGCGTATAGATGAACAACACTCAGATAAACAAGGCATTTACGTTGCAATTATTCAAAAACAACTGATTGAAAAAATTCTTGACGACTTTAAACAATGTCAGTTAAATAACCAGTGCCAGTTAAATATTTATAGTCTATTACCCGACAACCTATCTCTGGACTTTAGTCAGGAACAGTTTAGCTTGTATATAGGGGAAGAATTTAGTCAATGCCGTATTGCTCCCCAATTAGCTTATCAATTTGATACGACTAATCTTAACTACTATTTCAATCAATTAGTGAACGATAGAAATACTATTATCAATCTTTATCAGGCTAATGATAATTTGTCTATTTCCCTGCCCTGGGATGAGTCCAAAATCAAAATAATCAAACAAGCACCTGACTTAACACGTCTGCCAGAAGATGGTCTGCAGTCGATTAACCTATTACAGGGGCCTTATGCAGCAAATAGTCATTTCTCAAGATACTGGCAACAGTCCAAGCTTATTATATATCTATTATTAGCCAGCGTTGCTTTGCATTTAGTAAGCGTTTACCTTGATACACAAAGTATAAAAAATCAAACTGAAGATTATCAGAACAAATCCCGTCAATTGTTTAAAGACACTTTTCCCAATGAAAAAAGAATCATTAATATCAAAGCTCAAGTTCAGCAACAATTAGAACAATTACAGAAGAATAAACAAAAGACTCATTTTTTTGAATTATTATCCAAAGTATCACCAATTTTGATTAAATCACCACAAATTATTTTAGAGCAGATTAGTTTTGATCAAAGTTCTGCTCAGTTAAACTTATATCTCCAATCCGGTACCTTTGAGAAACTAGAACAATTTAATACGGATATAAGAAAACTGGGACTACAAACTAAATCCGGTGTTATTTCTGGTAAGTCCGGAAAATACTCCACAAAATTGACGATTAGTCATCCTAATCAAGCCAATGAATCAGGAGACAAATAATGGTCAATACTTATAAGCAATTACTTGAACAGTGGTGGCAAAGTCGTCTTCAACGTGAACAATGGGTTCTTATTGTACTTGCAATTTTTGTTGTCAGTGTCTTTTCATACAAAACTATTTGGCTAGGTATAAAAGAAGAAAATCAACTAGCAAGTATGCAATTACAAAATCAGATTCAACAATGGCAATGGTTAAAGGGTCAAATACATCAGATTCAAACTCTGCAACCATCAAACTCTGATAATAATAAAAATCAAGCAAATTCTAGTGCAAGCCAGCTCATTAATCGTCAAGCCAAAAGAAACAATATTTCTATTTCACGATTTCAGCAGTTAAATCAGAAAAAAATTAATATAACTATTGATGAAACGAAGTATAACCTATTAATTCAGTGGTTATTAAGCTTGTCAGAACAACATATTTCGATTATAAAAATCCAGATAAAAAGGCTTGCAAAAAATAGTAATAATTCTGGACTTGTTAGTGCCCGACTTACCCTCGAGAAAAAATAATGACTATAAAACGCTTATTTTTAGTTATCTTTTTTTTCTGCTGTTGTTTAGTCCTGACATTACCCGCAAAATTTGTCTATCAATGGCTTGACCCGAATACTGATATCCAACTATCTGGTATTAATGGTTCCTTATTTCATGGACAGATTCAACAAGTCCATATTCCTGCAAATAAAAATGAAACGATTCAATTGGAAAATATAGCGTGGTCATTTAACCCACTCAAGAAAATATTAAATTCGATGCCTGTCAATCTTCACTTTAATGATGACGACTTGATTGGCACGATGAATCTTGATGCCTCATATCCCAATCAAATTAGCGTTGATGCTGATTTCCACAAAATTAATTTGGCAATCATTAATCCTTTATTAAATAATTTTGCCGATATTATAGGCAAAGGTTCACTCAATATCCATCAGCTAAGTCTTAATAATCAATTGATTACAGCCTTAAATGGACAGATCATTGGAAATAATATTCACCTCAGCTTAGCTTTTAATCAACTTAATATAGAGACGGTTAGCTTATCCGCATTGCTTAATCATGAACAGGAAATAGTGATACAAATAAAAGACATGTCTAGTGCAAATTCTTTCGAAATTAATTGGCGAATAAAACAACAGGAAAAATTTATACAATTAATCGATAGTTCTGGTTATATTGTCGCTAATTCAAACTTAGCTAAACAATTAAAAGATATGTTGCCTGTATTTGCCAGAAAGCAAGGAAATCGCTGGCAGATAGAATACTCATTCGCCAATATTAGGATACCAATTTAAGCTATGATTAAAGCGCTATTTCTATCAAAAAAGTTTCAAACATTATCTTTTTTATTTATGATTTTATTAACTACAGCTTGTCAATTTAATCCTATTAATCAAGGTAAAGATTTTAAGAACTTAAAAAAGAGTATTAAAAATCAATTAATTTTCCCTATAAGTGAACTAAGTAAAATATCATTTACACAAAATGAAGAAAGCTTTTTTCAGCATGCCTTAGAAAACAACTTTACTCAACAACCTGGTAATTTAAAATTAAATTGGGGGACTTTAATTGTTGTTCCAACAAAAACTTTCATAAATAAGCAAGGCGTTCATTGTCGTGAGTATAAAAGTACCTATATTCAAAAGTCTTCACAAGTGTCAATAAACGCATTGGCATGTAGACTAGAAAATCATCAATGGCTTAGAATTCAATAATAAAAGGGCCGTTTCTGACCCTTTTATTATTAACTGTCATTGATATAACATCATTGTAATACATAATCATAAGTCAAATCATATATTACTTCACCGACGGTTGGGTCCGTACCCGTGAATTTCAAGTTAAATTGCTTATGTGATTCAGTATCAATTATTGAAGTTGTTGTTATCGTTCCCGATATACCTGTATATTGAGAATTAGCAATTTCTTCAACATCTGCAGCATTTGGAGCAGGTAAATCATTAAAAGTAACTTCTGGAATTGTGGTACTAAATAATGAAGAAGATATCGAACCTGTCACAGTCAAACTATAATTTCCACTGGGAATTGTTACATCAACAGTTGGATCATCTGAATCTGAGGTTGAATTATCTGACGTGTCAGTATTATTCGTATTAATAGCAAAATTAAAAGCAATACTCGTTTGATCACTTACGTTTGCAATTGAAACCGTACCGCCACTAAAATCAACTGTAATATTTAAACTATCTAAGACAGCATCAATTCCTGTTGAGTCCGCATTAAATGCAGTAGCGAAGATGTCATAGGTAGTGCTATCAATACCAGCTACTGTTAAATTTGATACTAAATTCGCATTGACTATTGCCTTCGCGACTTTAATTTCTGTTGCCGTAATTCCTGTTCCATCCCATGCATCATAAATAGTTGCTAAGTTTTTTCTATTAGCAGCGGTAAATAAAGCAAGGTTGGTTAATGGTGTAATATTGGCAATCACGCCGGCAGCTTCGGCATATGAATACAAAGTAGTTCCATTGTTTGGTTCTACTTTAATCATAAAGGGTCCCACCATGCCGTTAACTTCAACTATAAAACTACCATCTGATGCGGTAGCTACAGCATCAGATGGGGAACCATTTTTATCTACAACATAAACATAACCATCAATTGGAGCGCCTGTTGCTGCCGTTCCAGATATGGTATCAGATGAGTTTAAATCAGAGTCAGAGTCGAAAATGTCACAAGCTGCGAGTGATAGCGTAAAAATTGCCATCAATACTAATTTAAAAAAAATCTTCATAAAAACTCCTGTAAAATTACTTTAAACCGAAAAAAGACAGGCAATTATATGGACCAACAAAATAGATTTACAAGTGATTTGTTGCTTAATTTTAGGATTTTATATATCCTACTGTTTTACTTGGTTTTATTGTTATTTCCTTGTTCCTGGCAAGGGAAAAGGCCTAAAGAATCCTTGCTAAATTTCTAAAAAGCTTGATCTTTTGTGAACTTTTCTATAAATTAGCACTCATAATATGTGAGTGCTAATTTATAGTTTCACTGTTTTACATTTATAGTTTCACTGTTTTATAGCTACAAAATATAGAGGTTCAACAAAATGGATAATTGGAAACATATGCAAATTGCAGTAACAACAGAAAGCCTTTCTGCTTATATTGCTGCGGTGAATGCAATTCCTGTTTTAACAAAAGAAGAAGAAGAAGAGTATGGCAATGCTGTCTTTGATAACCAGGATGTAGAAGCTGCGCAGCGTCTGGTTATGTCACATCTCCGTTTTGTCGTCCATGTTGCTCGTGGTTATGGTGGTTATGGACTTGCACAAAGCGACTTAATTCAAGAAGGCAATATTGGCCTGATGAAAGCAGTCAAACGTTTTGATCCAAGTAAAGGTGTTCGTCTCGTTTCTTTTGCCGTACATTGGATTAAGGCAGAAATGCACGAATTTATTCTTAAAAACTGGCGTATCGTTAAGGTTGCAACAACAAAAGCACAACGTAAACTATTTTTTAACCTTCGCCGTAAAAAGAAAGACCTGGGATGGTTTACGGATGCAGAAGTTAAAGCTGTAGCCAGAGATTTAGATGTTTCTACGAAAGATGTTTTGCAAATGGAAGCTCGTTTGTCGTATCAGGATAATACTTTTGATGCGCCTGTAGACGAAAGTGATGATGATAATATTATTCCTTCCCCTGCAAGCTATCTTGAATCTAGTGAACTTCAACCAGAACAGGCACTAATTCAGCAAACTAACTCTACTCGTCATAGTTCTGATCTTAGAATGGCATTAGCAACACTTGATGACCGTAATCGAGATATCATTACTAAGCGTTGGTTAAAAGAAGATAAGGTTACATTGCAAGAACTGGCAGCAGAATATGGTGTATCAGCTGAGCGTATTCGTCAGTTAGAAGATAATGCAATTAAAAAACTTAAGGGTGTAATGACTGCATAAGTTATTGTCTAATAATTTAACCTAAATTAAGATTTAAAGCCCTGCTTAAATAAACAGTAGGGCTTTTTTATTTATATATGAATACTTTTAGTGCAGAAAAAATTTCTTTTATCTACGATCACGAACAGGATCGTATCGACTTACTTTTTCATGATGATTTGAAACAACAAATGATCGGAATACTCACACGAGCCTTATTAAAAAATGTTATCCAGCGTATTCCAGGCTGGTTTACAGAGCTTAATCAGTCTGCTCAAAGCAACGAACATAAACAGGCAATAGCTGAGCTTAACTACGCTTCTGCACAGCAGGAAGTTCATGCCGAAAAAGAAAATTTAGAGGTTCAACATAATACCACTAGATTTTTAATTAGTTCGCTTAATATTACTAAACCCGTAAATTCTGAGTCACTCATTTTAACTTTTATGGACAGAGCTGAAAGACACCAGGTTAAATTAAGTCTCACTGAAGCACAATTTCATAAAATCATCTCAACCATGCTACAAACAGGAAAAAACTGGGATTTAACAGCTCCCTGGGATACAACAGATATTTCTGCTGAAACTGCAGCAATTAATTTATCTAAACATTTGCACTAGATGAAACCAGGTTTTACCTTAGTTGAAATACTGATTACCTTAGCAATTCTAGGGATCTTGCTAACGATTTCATATCCAAGTTTACAGTCATTGATACAATCATCCAACCGAAAGGAAGCAATTCTTTTACTGACAAAAATCCAATATCAGCAAGAACAATGGCGAGCAAGGCATCAAAATTATGCCTCTCTATCAGAATTAAAACAGTCCGTCGTGTCTGAAAATCAATTATACCAATTTCAAATAAAGCTATTAGACAAAGATAATTATCGGCTTATTGCCAAACCAGTCAATAAACAAAAAACCGACGCCTGCGGCGCTTATGCGATGGATAAATTTGGACCTGTTGAAAAAACAGATAGTGGAGACGTTTATGCCAGTTTAGATTGTTGGCAGTTGTAAAAGATTTAGCAGTCAGTAGTCAGTAGTCAGTAGTCAGTAGTCAGTAGTCAGTAGTAATTATTATAATTTCTAAAATCTGATAACTGACCACTGATAACTGTCAACTGTTTTTTAATGTATAAATAAACCGCCATTAACCGGTAAGTTAGCACCGGTAATATAGGTACTTTCATCAGCAGCTAAATAAGCAACCGCAGAAGCAATCTCTTCAGGCTGGCCCATACGCTTCATAGGAATACCCGAAACAATCATATCACGTACATCTTCTCTCATTGCTGCAGTCATTGCAGTTTCTACATATCCTGGTGATATCGTGTTAGCAGTTACACCTTTAGCCGCACCTTCATAGGCTAAGGCCATAGTAAAACCATGCATACCTGCTTTCGCAGCAGAGTAATTTGCCTGTCCAAACTGACCACGTTGTCCATTAATTGAAGAAATATTAATCACGCGTCCAAATTTATTTTCAAGCATGCTATTCCAGATTGGCTGAGTTACGTTATAAACACTGTTTAAGTTCGTATCAATAACATCGCCCCATTGTTGAGCTGTCATTTTTTTAAAGGTTGTATCGCGAGTAATACCAGCACAATTCACTAAGATATCAACTTTGCCATAAGATTCTAAAATTTCATTCATGACTTTAGCGCTATCTTCAGCATCTGCAACATTAGTTAGTTTTACTTCAATATCAGAACCATTTGTTTCCTGCCATTGTTTAATCTCTTCATCCTTCATACTGTAGGCAAGTGCAATAACCTTTGCACCTTCCTGAGATAAACGTTTACAGATTTCTGTTCCAATTCCACCTGTACCGCCGGTAACAACTGCTACTTTATCTTTTGAACTCATAGTTTCCCCTAAATAATGTTAATTATAACGATGATGATACATCATTTTACTTTCGAAACATGGGCGAGCTTCCCTAAGTCACCCTTAGTCATTGTGCAAATTATTATATAGATTTTAAATAAGAAAAGGCCAAATTTTATTGAAAAATCCGGCCTTAATTTTTTACTAATTATGCAGCTGTGGCAGTTTCAAATTGTTGTTTAGCAGTTTCAACATTTTTTTCAGCCCATTGACGGTAAGCTTCCGTTGTTTCTTGTGCTAATTCAACAGATTCACGAGTTTTTTCCATCATGTTTTCAGCAAAATCACGGCTTAGTTCCATCTGAGCGTTCATTTTTTCTTCAATAGTTTTGCTGCTAGTCACTAATTCAGCTTGCTTAGAAGTGTTTTCCAGAACATTGTTAAACATAGCAACTTGTTTATCCATTAATTGAGCCCAGGCATTCATTTGTAACTCACCTAATTGCTTTAGGCTGTCAAAGCTTTGATTGCCTAATTTTCCAAACATATCTAAAGTTTCTTGAGTCTTATCCATTGTCCTTATCTCCACTAAAATAAATAAATTTATAAATAATTATTTGTTGCAGTGCAGCATAACGTAGGAAATCATAAATGTCAACAGTTTTTTGTGCAATGCACAATTTTTATTTTTTATGACTTCTTTTTGTCGTTTTTAGTCGAAGATGAAAAGCTATTAAAAAAGCCTTTCTGCATATCCTGCCAGGCCTTAATATTGTTTTCTGTTAGTTTTGTCATTGCAGCAACCGGATCGCTAACAAAGTTTTCTTTCATGTCTGCTTGTTGCTCAATAAAAGGTTGTTGTATAAAAAACTGCATACTTTCTTCCATGTATTTTGCAAACATATTTTGAAAGCTAGAACCATAAAAGCGAATAATTTGCTGCAAAAGATTAGAACTGAAAATCGGCTCACCTGCCGACTCACTTTCGATAATAATTTGTAATAAAATCGTTCGAGTTAAATCTTCATTACTAGTTGAATCTAAAACTTGTATCGCTTTGCCGGAGATAATCAACTCTTTCACATCACTCACTGTAATATATTTACTTTGTTCAGTGTCATAAAGACGGCGATTGGGATATTTTTTTATTATGTATTCAAGCATGAAGGTTCTTCTGTTTTATTAGTAAGTTAAAGGGCGTGTAGGTTAGGGGCCGGAGTCAAAGTACACTGAACTTAAAATTCAATTTATCATCAATTATAAATATTGTATGCTAAGTATATATCAATAATGGATTGACTCCGACCCCAGAGACTTACATCACTCTAAATGGAACATGAGATTAACTTATGAACGCTCAACTGCCATTGCGACACCTTGACCACCGCCAATACATAAAGTAGCAAGACCTCGTTTTGAATCATTACGCTTCATTTCATGTAATAGAGTTACTAAGACACGACAGCCAGATGCACCAATTGGATGACCCAAAGCAATAGAGCCACCATTAACATTGACTTTATCCGTATCCCACCCCATTTCCTGGTTGACACAGATTGCCTGGGCAGCAAAAGCTTCATTTGATTCAACACGATCTAAATCATTAACATTCCAACCAGCCTTTTGTAAACATTTTGTAGATGCTGGTATAGGTCCTGTTCCCATAATACTTGGATCAACCCCCGTAGTTGCAAAGGCAACAATTTCAGCCATTGGCTCTAAACCTAGCTGTTTTGCTTTCTCTTCGCTCATTACCATGACTAATGCAGCACCATCATTGATACCAGAAGCATTACCAGCTGTTACTGAACCATCTTTTGAAAATGCGGCACGTAATTTACCTAGGCCTTCTGCTGTTGTACCTGCACGAGGAAATTCATCTTGCTCAAATGCAATTGGATCACCTTTACGCTGAGGGATATTAACGGTCACAATTTCGTCTTTAAAAATACCATTATTGATGGCACTTTCCACACGTTGTTGTGAAGTTGCAGCAAACTTATCTTGTTTATCTCTTGAAATATCATATTTTTGAGCAATATTTTCTGCTGTATTACCCATATGATAATCATTAAATGCATCCCATAGACCATCAACAATCATGGTATCAACCATTTTCCAGTCACCCATTTTCTTTCCATCTCTAGAACCCGGGACCACATGTGAGGATGCACTCATATTTTCCTGACCACCAGCAATAACAATCTCCGCATCACCACAAATAATTGACTGCATGGCTAAATGAACCGCTCTTAAACCACTACCACAAACCTGATTAATCGTCATTGCAGGTGTTTCAATTGACAACCCCCCCTTTAGAGCAGATTGTCTGGCAGGATTTTGACCTGAACCTGCAGTTAATACTTGACCAATGATAACTTCATCAACATCATCAGAAGCAACTTTTGTACGCTCAAGCAGTGATTTAATCAATGTTGCCCCTAATTCCTGGGCTGAAATGCCAGCCAGGCTGCCCCCAAAACTTCCAATTGCTGTTCTTACAGCATCAACAATGACAACTTTATTAGCCATTATGTTTATCTCCCTATAACGAATTTAAATACATTTTATTTTGTATACATGTCTATTTTGTAAAAAACATCACTATTATTACAAAAAATGTTGCAGCGCACAAATTTTACTGGTAACTTATCTACACATAATCATAAAGGGATGAGGATATTATGACAAGTAACAATTATTGGAATGACGAATGGTCTAATCTGCAAAAGCAGTATTGGCAGCAACTCGGTGAATTTAGTCGTAAAGCCATGGGAACTCCTGAACAAACTCAGAACAACTGGATGGGATATGATTGGAATAATGCCATGTCGCAATGGTGGCAAAACATTTCATCAGCAATGCCTAATCAAAATAAAGGCTTTATGGAAAAGATATTAGAGCAGGGAAATGCTTTTTACCACATGAATGAAGGTCTATTCAATAATCTTGATAAAACCAATGACTGGTCAGAAATGCTTAGCAATGTATTTGAAAAAATGCAGTCAGGATTTGCTAATCAGGCAGAACAGGCTTCCGGACAAATAGAAGAAAGCTTTTCTAAAGTGATGGGCTTCTGGCAATCGCCTATGGAAAACTGGCGTCAATTGGGTAATTCCATTGATATTAATAATCACTTTTTAAAAAATTCAAACTTACTGGAAAAAATGCTGGATATGCCTGGTTTAGGTTATACCAGAGAAGATGAAGAACAATATAAACAACTCTTTCAGGCAGGTCTACATTACCAACATTCAATGATGGAGTATAACCGTATTTTTGCCAATATGGGCACTTTGTCTATCAGTAGAATGAAAGATAAGGTTAAAAAATATACTGAAAATGATAAACAAATTGAATCGGGACGGGAGCTTTATAATTTATGGGTCAGTGCTTGTGAAGAAGTCTATTCAGAATTAACAATAACTCCGGAATATGCACGCGTTCATGGAGAACTGATTAATTCACAAATGAGTGTGAAGAAAAAATGGGAAGAGATGATCGATCAAAAACTTGGCACCTTTAATATGCCAACGCGTCGTGAAGTTTGCACTTTACAAACCAGATTACAAGAATCTCGCCGAGAAGTAAGAGCGGTTAAATCAGAATTAAACTGCTTAAAAGATGAGTTTGAGAAGTTAAAATCTGATATGCAAGCAGTTGCAAGACAAAGCACTTCTTCTGATAGTACATCAGCTAAAACCGCTCCTGCTAATACGACAGCTGTTAAGAAAAAAAGAACTATAACCCAAAAAGCAACACCTAAAAATACTTCTGCACCTAAAGCAGCGACTAAAACAACAGCAAAAAAAGACTGAACAAATAGATAAGGAGAATTTTGATGCAACCTTTTAACATTCGACCTGACAAACTTGTTCAGGAAATGACAGACTACAGCCAAAAGCTGGGTAAAAGTATTCAAAATCTTATGAATGCAGATGAAATTGACTCAGGTGTTACACCTCGAGTAGAAGTCTATCGTGAAGATAAACTAGTGCTTTATCGTTATAAAGCTCCTGGTGACGTAGTACAAAATAAAACACCTTTACTGATTGTCTATGCACTGGTTAATCGCCCTTATATGGCTGATATTCAGGAAGACAGATCTACTATTCGTAATCTTCTCGCACAAGGTCAGGATGTTTACCTAATTGATTGGGGTTATCCTGATGAAGCGGATCAGGCCTTAACAATGGATGATTACATTAATGGCTATATTGACCGTTGTGTTGATGTTATAAGAAAGAGACATCAGCTTGAACAAATCAATTTATTAGGTATTTGTCAGGGTGGAAGTTTTAGTCTTTGTTATACCAGTATGCATCAGGATAAGGTCAAAAACCTGGTCACTATGGTGACGCCTGTGGACTTCAAAACACCGGATAATATGCTATCAGCATGGGTACAACATGTTGATGTTGATTTATTGGTTGATACCATGGGGAATATTCCAGGTGAAATGCTTAACTGGACATTCCTTTCTTTAAAGCCGTTTAGTCTTACAGGCCAAAAATATTTTGGTATGGTTGATATGCTGGAAGATGAAGAAAAGTTGAAAAACTTTTTAAGAATGGAAAAGTGGATTTTTGATAGTCCTGATCAAGCTGGTGAAACCTTTAGACAATTTATTAAAGATTTTTATCAGAGAAATGGATTTTTAAAAGGTGGCATCCAATTAGGTGATAAAGAGGTTGATTTAAAAAATATTACCTGCCCAATTCTAAATGTTTATGCAGAGCAGGATCACCTGGTCCCACCAGATGCTTCCAAAGTTCTAAAGGGTATGACTAATAGTAAAGATTATGAAGAAATTTCTTTTGCCGGTGGTCATATTGGTATTTATGTTAGTGGTAAGGCCCAGGCTGTATTAACACCAGCTATTTCTACTTGGCTGGCTAATAGATAAAGTAATCAATTCCATCCCCCTCAGGGGGGTGTTAGGGCAACACGCCCATGAACGAGTTTAAAGGGGTTAAGATATCAGTCGCTTAATCCCTTTAATTTTACAATTCAAAAATCTTCACAGACTCTATTAGCAATCGATCAGGCTGCTCTTCTCTGTAGCCACACCTTTAAGCCCTGAGCATTTAATTCCGCATCCATATCAATAAATTCTTTAGCCGACTGTACTGACATATCAGCAATATAATCTGCAAGAACATTGCCCTCCAAGTCTAATAATGCCTGCTTAATGCCAACATACGGATCTTCAGTCTTTTCATTTGCCAAAGCGATATCGCAATACTCCTGAATGCGTTGTTTTAATATTGGCACATACTTTTGTGGCTCTTCTAAAAGACAAAAGTGAGTCAAATAAAATCGCTTTGGTTGATAAGACATTAATAAGTTTAAAGAATCCAGCATTTTATCCGGATTAAAATGAACAGGCGTTGTGGCAGGGAAAATATGGCGCTTCTCGTTACCAATAAACTCACGATAAGAAAGTCCAAAGTTATCTCCGGAAAACCATCCTTTGCTTTGCTGATCCCAAACGCAAAAATGATGCTCTGCATGTCCTGGAGTATGACGGATTAATAATTCACGGCCATTAAGATCTAACTTCAGTTCATCTTCTGCCTCTATCACACGTTCTGCAGGAACAGGTACTAAGTCTCCATATAGGCGATGATATTTTTCTTCTCCATAGACAGCAATCGTTCCCTGAATTAATTTAGCTGGATCAATTAAGTGACGTGCACCTCGAGGGTGAACTACCAATTGTGCATTTGGCATAATCGCCATTAAGCCACCAACGCCACCTGCATGATCTAAATGCACATGAGTAGGAATAACATAACGAATTTGTTCTTTGCTTATCCCTTTTTGCTCCATCAGAGCTGTAATTCTTGGAATTGTGTAATTTGTACCAGTTTCAATAATAGCCGCTTCACCATTATGTACCACTAAATAACAGGCTGCCATCTGAGGTCTTAAATAACCAGTATCGATACAGGTAATACCTTCACTTAAATCTGTGTAGATATTTTGTTCCATATGTGCCCCTATTAAATAAATGTATAGTGCTGATATTTGGAAATGTAGCAAGGCATTTTTGATTTCTGGTGATTGAGCATAGACAAACTATGTGATTGAGGCATAAATCAAAAATAACGCAGTCTACATTTTCAAAGATTAGTGCTATAAAAAACGAATAATTTCTTCTTCAATTGCCTCTTTCTCAACTATCGTACTATGAGTAATTGGTTTATCAAATAACTCCGCAATCATATCAGGGATCTTGATTTGTGCAGTTTTAGAAATAGATTTTAATGCATCTAGATCATGGGTATCAATTTCTCCCGTTAGAGCATTGGCAATTGTTGGAGAAAACTTGGTCCATTCTGCAGTGGAATAAACAATCGTAACCAGTTCTTTTTCCTTTTTGGTCGCTTCAGTTTTCAAACAGGTAGCTGTATGTGGATCCATCAAATATCCCTGTTCGAAACATTCTTTAATAAACTGCTTACCTTCTTCATCGGAGCAATAATCTGCAACAAAAGTTTCCTGTAATAGTGTTAACTCCTGCTCTGTTAGTTGATATTTATTTTCAGTATCTAATTGTGTCATTAATTCTTTTGTACGCTCAGCACCTAATAAATCATATAAGATACGTTCAACATTTGAAGACTTTAATATATCCATAGCTGGTGAAGCTGTTGGAATCACTGATTTAGAACTTAAATCATAACGTCCTTCATTGATTAACTCCGTCAATACATTATTTGCATTGGAAGAAATCATGATTTTCTCAACAGGCAGTCCCATCTTCATCGCATAATAGCCACCTAATGCATTACCAAAATTTCCACTTGGGACATTGAGATAAACTGAGTCTCCCAGATTAATAGCCCCTTGACGAACTAATTCAAGATAACTATGGATATGATAAAGAATTTGAAAAATAATCCGGCCAAAGTTGACAGAATTAGCCGCAGAAAGATCGATGTTTTTTTGTTTTAATGTTGCTTTAAACTTATCTGAAGCTAATAGGTTTTTTAGTGCGGTTTGAGCGTCATCAAAATTACCATGGATACCAATCACTTTTAGATTATCAGCAGATTCAGTTACCATTTGCAAACGCTGAACATCACTGGTGCCACCATCAGGATACAAGCAAGCAACTTGAACATTTTTCTTATTTTTAAAAGTTTCCAGAGCAGCCGGTCCCGTATCGCCGCTGGTTGCTGCTAAAATTAAATAGTTATGATTATTGTTTTGAGCAATTGAAGATAAAATCTGGCCAAAAGGTTGTAGTGCCATGTCTTTAAAGGCACGTGTTGGCCCATGATAAAGTTCACTAACATAAAGATCATCTCGTACTTTAACAACAGGTACAGGATTTTTAGGATCATCAAATTTATCATATAAATCTAATGCAGCTTGAATCTCCTCATCGGCGATATCCACATCCAAATGAGTCAGTATCGCACTTGCTAATGTCTTATAATCTGAGTTTAAGTGCTTTTGTAAAAAGTCTGTGTCTAATTCTGGTAATTGTTCAGGCACATAAATACCACCAAAAGAACACATTGGACTTAAAATTGCCTGAGAAAAAGTTACCTTTTTTTGCTGTTGTCCATCATTACCGCGTGATTCAATAAATTCCATTTGTTCCTACTATATATTATTTAATAAATATTCTTTTCTACTTACTTGAGTACATTAGTTCTAGTTTAAAAAGCGATCTTTGATGACTCGTCTTCTTTATCATCCTGTAAACTAATGCCATCCATAGATTCTCCTAAAGTATCCATCATATCGGGATCACCTAATTTAATCATCAAACGTAAATCATTCGGTGAATCGGCATGAATAATCGCATCTTCATAAGTAATTTCTTCAGTTTTATAAAGATCATAAAGCGCCTGATCAAATGTCTGCATACCTTCTTCACGAGATTTCTTAATAATTTCTTTAATTTCATGAACTTCACCTTCTTTGATTAGATCAGAAATTAAAGGTGAATTAATCAAAATTTCAATAGCTGCCCTTCGTCCAGAACCATCAGGTGTTGGGATTAATTGCTGAGCAATAATAGATTTAAGATTTAAAGATAAATCCATTAATAATTGTTCGCGTCTATCTTCCGGGAAGAAATTAACAATTCTATCTAGAGCCTGGTTGGCATTATTAGCGTGCAGTGTGCCCATACATAGATGTCCGGTTTCCGCAAATACAATGGCCTGCTCCATTGTTTCACGGGCACGAATCTCACCTAATAAAATCACATCCGGCGCTTGTCTTAGCGTGTTTTTTAAGGCAATCTCAAAACTCTCGGTATCAATACCCACTTCACGTTGGGTAATAATACAGTTTTCATGTTCGTGCACAAATTCTATGGGATCCTCAATGGTAATAATATGGCCATTACCATGCTTATTTCGATAGCCAATCATGGCCGCCAATGATGTTGATTTACCTGACCCCGTTGCACCCACAAATAAAATAAGTCCACGTTTGGTCATGGCCAGATCTTTGATCGTTTCCGGCAGCCTTAATTCTTCTGCTGTCGGTATTTTTGTTTCAATTCGACGCAGCACCATGCCCACATTGTTTCTTTGCATAAAGGCACTAACACGAAAACGTCCAATGCCTTTTCTGCTAATGGCAAAGTTACATTCATGTGTGTCTTCAAACTCAGCACGTTGGCGATCGGTCATAATGCCGGTAACAATTTGATGAGCCTGATCGGCTGTTAATTTTGTTTGCGTGACGGGCACGATACGACCATTAACCTTCATACTAGGTGAAGCGTCAACAGCAATAAACACATCAGAACCTTTTTTGTGAACCATTAGTTTTAACAGCGAATCAAAATCCATTTTTATTCCCCTCTTCTTTCTATAATTTTGGGTTTCTTGGCTTTTTTAGGCATGAGAACTCTTGCATTAAATGATACATAATTTATTTATACAAAATCATTTTTATTGGCAGCTTTTGAGCGAGCAGATTCCTTACTAACTAAGCCTTTATCAACCAAATCTTTTAAACATTGATCCATGGTCTGCATGCCAGCCTGAAAACCTGTTTGAATTGCTGAATACATCTGCGCAACCTTATCTTCACGAATCAGGTTTCTAATAGCCGGTGTACCAATCATGATTTCATGAGCAGCCACACGGCCGCCGCCCACTTTCTTTAATAACGTTTGTGAAATTACTGCCTTTAAAGATTCTGATAACATGGAACGGATCATATCTTTCTCTGCTGCCGGAAATACATCAACAATACGGTCAATGGTTTTAGCGGCTGACGAAGTATGTAAGGTTCCATAAACCAGATGACCTGTTTCTGCCGCACTCATGGCTAAACGAATTGTCTCTAAGTCACGTAATTCACCAACCAGAATAATATCAGGATCTTCACGAAGCGCTGAACGCAGTGCTTCATTAAATCCTAAAGTATCACGATGCACCTCACGCTGGTTAACCAGACATTTCTTACTATCGTGTACAAATTCGATTGGATCTTCAACGGTTAAGATATGTTCATATTTACTTTCATTAACATAATTAATCATGGCAGCAAGCGTCGTCGATTTGCCAGAACCTGTTGGTCCGGTGACTAAAATAAGTCCACGAGCCTGGTTTGAAATTTCTTTAAAAATTGAGGGCGCACTTAAATCTTCCAGACTTAATACTTTAGAAGGAATGGTTCTGAATACTGCACCAGCGCCACGATTATGATTAAAAGCATTAACACGAAAACGAGCTAAACCCGGCACTTCAAATGAGAAGTCGGTCTCTAAATATTCTTCATAATCTTTGCGCTGCTTGTCATTCATTATGTCATAAATCATGTCATGCACATCATTATGTTCTAATGCAGGAACATTGATTCGACGGATATCACCATCAACACGAATCATTGGCGGCAGGCCAGCAGATAAATGTAAATCTGAAGCCCCATTTTTTGCACTAAAGGCTAGTAACTCTGTAATATCCATAATTATGTTCCTATTTATTCATTTTATTGCGATAACACAAATCGTATCAGGCTATAATAATGCTAACTGAGGTATCAGTATATAATAACCACTAATACCTTAAATAGTAAATCAATTCTTAAACAGACGAAACCCCTTTAACTGACAAATATTAAATGAATACCCTAAAACAACGCTATCAAAAAATAAAACAAGAAGTACAACAATTATCCGAGCAGTTTAATCACAAGCAGTCAGCGCTTTTGCTAGCAGTGAGCAAACGACATCCTACAGAGAAAATTCGTGAACTTTTCAGCTATGGCCAACATTGCTTTGGTGAAAATTATCTTCAGGAAGCACTAGAAAAAATTGAAGAGCTTAGTGATCTGAATATTGAGTGGCACTTTATTGGCCCCATACAATCCAATAAAACCAAGGCAATTGCCGAAAATTTTAATTGGGTACATTCTGTTGATCGAACTAAGATAGCGACTCGTTTAAACAACCATCTTGAGGGCACAGGTAAACAATTAAATATTTGCTTACAGATAAATCTCAATAAAGAACCTCAAAAGTCAGGTTTCTTAATTGAAGATATATTACAACAATTTCCACAACTACTTAAATTAAATCACCTCAATATCCGTGGTTTGATGGCAATACCAGAACATACCGACGATCCAATAAAGCAAGCTGAAAATTTTAGATTATTAAAACAAATGCTCGATAAACTTAACCAGCAATTTGATTTGAATATGGATACTTTATCGATGGGAATGAGTGGTGATATGACTGCGGCAATTCAAGAAGGCTCAACCATTATTAGAATCGGTACAGCAATTTTTGGAGCACGAGAACATTAGAGCCTGTTAATCGCATCAAAAATCTTATTCAATTCATTTATAACATCAGATAAATTATTTTCTATGGTCAATTTATCATGCTTAGCTCGACACGATTTTTCTAACTCAAAAGATAGTTTATTTAACTCCTGCATGCCCAAAGTAGCCGATAAACCTTTCAAAGAATGCGCTTCTCTTGTAGCTGACTCATAATCATTTTCGTTAAGTGTTGCTTCAAATTGAGATTTAAAACTCTTTTGGTTTTCAGGAAATTTAAATAGAACCTTCTTAAATAAGGCCGGTTTTTTATGTAAGGGTGAAGAATGCGGCACAATACCATAAACATCGGGTATATCATCGTCTTTGGTCTGTTCGACTGCATCAATGACTTTAACTGTTGATTTACTCTCATCACTGACCTTAATCCATTTTGACATTTTTTCAAACATCACTTCCGGAACAATCGGTTTGGCAATATGGTCATTCATACCAATATCTAAAACTTTAACAATGTCCTGTTTCATTGCATTAGCTGTCATTGCCAAAATGGGTAAGTCTTTAAATTTATCTTGCTCTCGGATACATCGGGTTGCCTCATAGCCATCCATCACCGGCATTTGACAATCCATTAATACGCCATCAAAGTGCTGTTCATCCAATAAATTCAGGGCTTCTTGACCATTATAGGCAGGTACTACCTGGATATCATTCATGGTTAACAACTCTTGTGCAAGTTCCTGATTAATCTCGTTATCTTCGACCAAGAGAATTTTAGCTCCTGTGAGAGATGTTTTATGTACCACATTAGTAGATTTTGACGCAGAACTTGCTATAGCTTCAGGATCACCGGTATATTTCTTTAATTTAGCCGTAAAATAAAAAGTACTTCCTTTATCAAGTTCACTTACAACCCAAATTTCACCCTGCATTAATCGTGTTAACTTTTGACTGATGGTTAATCCTAAGCCCGTTCCACCGTATTTACGACTAATTGAACTATCAGCCTGAGAAAATGACTGAAATAATTTCGCCTGCTGCTGCTCTGAAAGCCCAATACCCGAATCATGAACTGAGAAACGAATTGTCATTACGTCATTATCAGCGCTATCTAAAACAATTCTAATAGCCACATTATCTCCAGCATGACTAAACTTAATCGCATTATTAACTAAATTTAAGAGAATCTGTCCTAGCCTTAGAGAATCACCAATAAAATATTTAGGTAATTCTCTATCAACTTCAATACTAATTTCAACTCCCTGTTCTTGTGCTTTAAATTGAACAATATTGACCAAATTATTAATGACATTCTTGAGCATAAATGGTCTTTCATCAAGCACCAGTTTATCTGCCTCAATTTTTGAAAAATCCAGTATGTCGTCAATAATGACTAATAAATTTTCTGCTGACTGATAGGCTTTCTGTACAAAGTTACGTGGTTTTGGTGGCATTTCAGATTGAAGCGCAAGACGCGCCATACCCAAAATACCATTCATTGGTGTTCTGATTTCATGGGACATATTGGCCAGGAATTCAGATTTAACCTGAGTTGCATTTTCTGCCATTTCCTTAGCCTGAGATAATTCTTGTTCTGCTTGTTTTCTAAGAGAAATATCTAAAAAGAAAATAATCAGCCTGGATGAGTCACCATCCTGGTCGTCCAAATAAGCAATTTCTTCAGCAGGAAAACGATTACCATCTGCACATACAATTGTCGTTTCGAAATTCTTTCCCGTTTTGCCTTTGCCTTTGGCATTAACATTGGTATGAGCATTTTTACGATAAGCTTCCAATGACGTATCTGGGCTAATATCTTTAATGAATAATTGATTGATTTCATCTTTTTGGTAATCTAACCTGCTAAGCGCTTCATGATTAGCATAAGTAATTTGTCCATTTTTAGCATCACACCAGACAACGCCAATACCAACATGATCTAACGCAATTAATGTCTGTTCTAATTGCTTTTTACTAGTATGTAACTGCGAAGTTCGTTCATCGAGAGTGTTTTGCAGCAAGGCACGATTTTCAGCTAACTCAAGAGCATTTTCCTTTTGCTTGGTAATATTCGTTCGAATTGAAGCGTATTTGCTTGGTTTACCATGCTTATCTAAAAATGGAACAATAGTACTGGCAACCCAATAATAACTACCATCTTTACTTTTATTTTTTATTTCACCATGCCAGACCTGTCCATTGGCAATTGTTTTCCACATATCTTTAAAAAATTGCTGATCGTGGTAATCGGATTTTAAAATGCGATGATTATTCCCTATCAGTTCTTCTCTGGAGTATTGACTGATTTTGCAAAAATTATCATTGACAAAAGTAATGTTCCCCTTTACATCGGTGAAACTTACAATCGCATGCTCATCAAGTGCCAGTTGCTGAAACTTCAGCTCTTGATTTTTTTCTTCTAATTGATTAAGAAACACTTTGTAAACATAGAGTAAGACGATAGCAATAAAAATTGCGGTTACTGAAAAGACCACAATCGCCATTGTGGTTGGGTCAAGATTATTATTAACTGACTGACTGACATCTCCAATTATAAAATAAGCGGCACTCATGGCGGTATAGTGCATACCTGAAATGGCGGTGCCCATCACTAGTGCTGAAATAAATATTGTGTATTTTTTTAGTTTGGGCAAAATTCTGCTAATACCATAGCGCACCCAAAGTGCTAACATTGCTAAGACAATGGCTACAATAATTGACAAAACAAACAAGCTGGTATCATATCTTAAAAATGCGTCCATACGCATAGCAGCCATACCGGAATAATGCATAAGACCTATACCACCGCCACAGACCATGCCACCAAACAGTAAGTTTATAAAAGTCTTTTTACGTGAACTAATAAGCTGTAATGAAAATATGCTGGCCAATACCCCGGGCAACATTGAAAATGCCGTTACCCAGGGATCATATTGAATACCACAAGGAATCGAAAAACCGAGCATGCCGATAAAATGCATACTCCAAACGCCAATTCCCAGAGTAAAGCCACCAATGATTAATAAGATTTTTTTGGCCAGCTTGCTTGTCTTGTTTGATAATTCAACAACCAATAAGGCAGTATATGCAGCAAAAATTGCAACAATAATTGAAAGTAGCACCAGATTGAAATTATATTGCCCCTGATAAACCAGGCTTTGTTCTGGAACAACATCGACAAAGGCAATCAAAGAGTCAAGCATAAATAAGTTTTCTCCACTGTATTAGAGCCTGTTATCTAATTCTTTAAGATATAACATTTTAGTCAATTCATTGATATAAAACAATTCATTATTTTTAGTATGGTTTTAGCCTAAATTAGAAGTCTCTAATCCTTTTTGTATAGAGATCATATTGATAAGTTAACCTATATTTAAAGTAGGTTAAATTAAGACAACTTCTTATTAGGAACGAGTTAATTATCGTGGTAAAAGGACATAGCGCTGCAGGAAGTTCCATTCCAGAAAGCTCCTTAGAAAAAAGGTTTGAAACATTTTATATGCCTTTTAGGGAGTTTATTAACGACCAAAAAACCAGTAATGCTCTTCTGTTACTGGCTACCATTGCTGCAATAATACTAGCCAACTCTCCATGGCAAGCACGCTATTTTGAAATAAACAATATGATATCTGGTATTTATATCGGAAATTGGTCTTTGGCCATGACTAATCAGGCATGGATTAATGAAGGCTTAATGGCCATGTTCTTTTATATTATCGGTCTTGAAGTTAAACGCGAATTATTAATTGGGGAATTAACTTCCTTTAAAAAAAACCTGACTATTTTAGCGGCCGCCATTGGTGGAATGATTGTTCCTGCCTTAATTTATCATGGCTTCAATGTTAATCTGGCAACAGAACATGGTTGGGGTATTCCCATGGCCACGGATACGGCTTTTGCCATCGGCGTATTAACATTACTTGGACGTCGTGTTCCAGCATCTGCCATTACCTTTTTAATGACACTGGCTATTTTTGATGATTTAGGTGCTGTTCTGGTGATTGCAATATTTTATACCGATGGCTTAAATCTGGTTTCTTTGTATTATGCGCTTATTACCTTCCTATTGATGGTAATAATGAATCATTTAGGTATACGTCAAGTGCTTTCTTATTTATTAGGTGGTGTTATGTTATGGATATTTATTCATGACTCAGGTGTTCATGCAAGTGTCTCTGGTGTCCTTGCTGCCTTAACCGTTCCTGCCAAACCAAAACATAACGTACATTGGTTTACCAAAAAAATATTACATCTGATCGACAAGTTTAAAAAAGCCATTCGCCATAGCAAAAAACTAAACAACAAAGAAGCAATAGCAGTAGAACAAGACATTATAAAAGATATCGAAAGAGTTGCTGAAACATCCACAACCCCATTACAACGATGGGAAAAAACAGTACGCCGTCCAATTGCACTATTAGTATTACCTTTATTTGCGCTATCTAATGCCGGTATTACAATACAGCTTGAAAGCTTTACTGGATGGTTTAATCATGCCAGTTTTCGTGGTATTTTTCTTGGTTTAATTTTAGGTAAATGTATAGGTATCAGTCTTTTTACCTGGATTGTTATTCGTAGTGGCCTGGGGCAATTACCAAGTCAAATGAGCATGCAACATGTTTATGGTCTGGGAATGTTAGGAGGAATGGGCTTTACTATGTCTATATTTATCGCCAGTATTGGTTTTCATGAGTTAACATCTGCTTTATCTCTGGCCAAAACTGCTATTTTACTAAGTTCATTAAGTGCGGGTATTGTTGGTTATTTCTGGTTGTTCTGGATAGCTAAAGGACATCCACTAGAAAATTCACAGAGAGCTTCCCATGAATGATATCTTAAAAAATTTAATAAATGCTGATCAAAAAGCCCAGGAAATTGTCGCTCAATCACAAGCAGAAAGTGAGCAAAAACTGGCCAAAGCAAAGTCTGAAAATGATTTAGCTGAAGAGAGGATGCATACAAGAATAAAAGAGATGCAGCAATCTTATAGCGAAAAAGCAGAGTCAAAAGCAAGGAATCATCTTGATGAAGTTGTACGACTATTTCAGGAACGCCAACAGCACTTACTGGAAGTAGCCGAACATAGACAGCAACAAGCGGTCAATGAGGTAATTGATTTAGTGATTAATATAGAGCCATAGGATATAAGCCAGGTAAAAAAATAATGCGATCAGCTTACATACTTAAAAACAGTCAATATGCTTATATGCAAACAATGGTTTCTATTTTTGCAGGGGAACTCATTAAGCCAGAAAAAATTCAAGTCATTGCCAGAGAATCATTAGAAAATATATTACAACTATCTGTATTCAAGTCATTAGCCAATGATTATCAGCAGCCAATTGAATACAACCATCAACATCTTCCTGCGGGAGTCATCGAAAATAGCCTGAAAAAAATATTATTCTCTGAGGCCATTAAAATTATCCGATCATTACAACCAATTGATCGTAACTTTCTGAATTATTGGATGTGTCGTTTTGAATTACAAAATATAAAAAGCATTATCAGAGGTAAATATCTGTGTTATGAAAATGATCAGATACGTGCATCATTAATTCCGTTAGAACATTTTACTTATTTATCAATTGATAAAATACTACATCAAGAAGATATTAATGAAATATTAAAATACCTTGAAGATACACCATATGCACTCATTTCCCGCTATGCTTTACAACATTTTGAACAAAAAAATGATGTGTTCAGCATAGAAGCGTCTATCAGTCATCAGTTTTATGAAGGCTTAAACAGGCGACGCTATCAATTTGATCGAAATAATCAGAATGCTATTCATCAACTATTGGGGCTAATTATCGATCAAATCAATTTGATTACACTCATTCGTTACCGTTTATATTATGGATTTTCAGCAGCACAGACTTATTTTCACTTATTTTCCGGTGGCTTACATTTATATCAACAATATTTACAAAAACTTTCTGAAATAGAATCATTTAACCAGGTAGTTGACTATTTACCAGAGCCATATCAGTCATTATTAGCACAAGCACAAAGCATACAGGAAATTGAAATTATTTTAGATCAGAATTTAATTGAACAAGCCTATGCCTTAATTAAAAAAACACGATTTAGTGTGGCACAGGCTTTTACCTATTTGATACTTAGAGAAAAACAACTATCGCAATTACATGGCATTATTAAAGGCAAGATTTTAGGACTAAACCAGGATGCAATTGATATGGCATTAGGAAATCAACTTACAATAGCTAGTCTGATGGGCAAACAGACAGGTGAAAGATGAGCATTTTTCAATCAGAATCCATGCTGCACATATCACTTTATCTGCATTCACAAGATGTTGAAAAGCTGGCAATTTATTTAGCCCAATCGGGTTATTTTGCCATTGACAATCATTTTAAAATCAGTGAGCCGCAATCAAGTGATAAAAACTTATCAGATACCACATTATCGGATACACATTTATCAAATCTTAGCGAAGAACTCGCGAATCATAATGAGTTAATTGACTATCAGCATTTATTTTCACAGTCTAAACAGCGTTGGCTAAAAATCACTGATTATCTAAAACAAGTTCCATCAAAACCATTAACTACTTTTGATGTTGTATCAAAGCAGCAATTGAGTGATATAGACAGGCAACTTGAGAAGATTAATGAAGCCTGTCAGCAACACAAAGAACATCAGCATCAATTACAACAACAGTTTTCTGCCTTAAATAATTTATTTACTTTGCTAAAACAATTTAACGATCTTGATATCAACCTCGATTTATTTAATCAGAACTTTGGCTTTCTGGATTTACGCTTGGGTATGATTCCACAAAACTATTTCCAACGCGTACAAAAAGCATTGACACTGGCATCGTATTCAATTTTTACTTATCTAAAAGAGAAAGATCAATTACATGTCATTATTGCTGGTGAAAAACTGCAACAGCAACAGGTACAGTCTTTATTAGACGCAAGTTCTTTTAAAGCCATTATAATTCCTGAATCATTCGCAGGCTCTCCAGCTCAAATGCTGGTTAAGTTAGAAATGGAGAAACAATTATTACTTCAGGAACAGTATCACCTGAATATAGAGTTTCAAAATCTGCAAAAACAGTATAAACAACAATTAATTATCCTGGGTGAGCAATTATCCTTAGCCCATACTTTTGTTAGCCTATCTCAAAACTTATACAAACAAGGCTTTTTAAGTCAGGTTAATGGTTGGATTCCTGCAGATAAACTAGAACACTTTCAACAGTATTTACAAAAATCTCTTAGCAGTCCTATTGTTGTTGAAAGCATTAAACCAACACCTGAAAATTATGCTAAAACACCCTCTTATTTGATTCATCCTGGATGGATGAAACCATTTGAAAACTTGATTAGTAATTATGGTGTTCCGGCATATAAAGAATTTGATCCCAGTTGGTTTTTTACCCTTTCTTATATTCTGATGTTTGGCTTTATGTTTGGTGATATTGGTCATGGCGTGACACTCATTTTATTTGCCCGGTTAATTCGTAAACATTATCCACAAGTTGTTTCATTCTTTATCAGCATTGGCCTTTCTTCAACCTTTTTTGGTTTTATGTATGGCAGTATATTTAGTTTTGAGCATCTATTAACCCCCATATGGTTAGCACCAATCGATCACCCCGATTTGCTATTAACCATTGCTTTCTATTGGGGCGCTGCATTTTTATCTTTTTTAAGTTTGGTCAATATCTACAATCAATGGGTTCGTGCTGAATTTAAATCAGCTATTTTCAGCCCAAAAGCTAGTAGCGGTTTATTACTTTATATATCCTTGCTCTGGTCGCTATATGAACTTTATCTGGGCAGTCTTTCTTCAAGTGCATCTCTATTGTTTATTGTCAGTTTGTTAATTATTTTTACCTATCAATTTAAACAAACCAAAACCCAGAATAATAACATTAGTGTTGAGAGAGTTATTATCAGTCTGATTGAAACTTATGAAGTCATTATCAGTTATATCAGTCATAGTCTATCTTTCTTAAGGGTCGCAGCCTTTGCTTTAAATCATAGTGCTTTGGCAATTGCATTATTCACTTTAGCAGCAATGACAGAAGGTTCCTGGCACTGGTTTACCATTATTTTTGGTAATTTATTTATCTTAATTTTAGAAGGCGTCATCGTTTCTATACAAGTTTTACGATTGGAATATTACGAGGGATTTTCCCGATATTTTGGTGCTAAAGGATATTTATTTAAACCGATGAAATTATCAATGCAACAACTTTTCAATGGCGCACACAGCATAAAAAAATCAAATACTTAAATTTTTTTCTTTAAGAGAGGATAACACAATGATTACGACAATATTACTGTTAACAATTGGCTTACTCGGAATGATGTTTTATGGCGCATATCTTGAATTTAGACCCACTATGATTAAACAAATTCCAGTTAATCGATTAAAAGGCTCAATTGCGTTAAATATCTGTTTATTTGTTTTTGGACTTTTTATGGTTCTGTCAATGGGAATTGAAAATGTTATGGCAATGCCTGCAGATACAGTTAAAGCAGTTGCTGAAATTTCCATTGGCAAGGGGCTGGCTATTATTGGCATCGGATTACCTACAAGTTTTGCTACGATTGGTGCTGGTATTGCCGTTAGCTCAATTGGTGCCGCATCGCTAGCCGCTATTACAGAGAAACCTGAAAGCTTTGGCCGCACACTGGTATATTTAGGTTTAGCTGAAGGTATTGCCATTTATGGCCTGGTGGTCACTATTTTACTTTTAGGCAAAATATAATAGTGAATAGTCAAAACACTAATAGTCGTTTAATTGCTATGGGACATAGAGCTCTAATGGAAGGTTTTGCACTATTGGGGTTTGAAACTATTGCAGATGCAGATACTGACAGCTTAGAAAACTTATTAGATGAATTAGTAAATAATAAGCAATCGACATTTTTACTGCTTGAAAGTTATCTATCTGCATCAGAAAGTAAGATTCTACAAATGGTTAGAAACACGGCAAATCATATTCTTATCGCAGAGATCCCCGCTATCAATGAATATGATAACTACCACCCTCATGTTGAAAAATTAATTGCCAAAGTTCTGGGACAACATATTCTCGATGATGAAAACTTTAATTTATCTAATGAAGCAGCAGAGGCAGAACTTGAAAAATTAAATCATGCCGAGCAGCAATTCAATAAGAATGTCAAAAAAAAACTTGATAGGGAAGGAGTTCTGGAATGAAAGCCAAAACATTCAAGATGGATAATAATACTACAGATTCTCAAATCCAGGCTCTGGAAGCGTCATTTATGGAGCGTGCCAGACAGTTGGCTGCAGAACATCAGCAACATGCCCAAGCTGAATATGATCATTATATTCAACAACAAAATGAACGTTTACAAATACTAGAAGATAAAGAAACACTCAAAGCAAAGGAATTATCGGATAGAAAATATCGCCGCTTAGTTCAGGTTAGCGAACTTAATATTCAGAAAAAATTAGAGCAACTACGCTGGTCATTAGTTGAAAAAGTAAGCAATGATGCAGAGCAAAAACTAGCGGTGATTGCTAAAGATGAGCCAGAAAAATATTTACCGATTCTGATTCAATATATTCAACATGGAATCGATATTCTAAAGCAACGACAGCCACTGCTAACCACGGTTATTATTGCAGGCAATGAAAACGAAATTCAATTATTACAAAACAATGAGTCTAAACTTCAAGAGCAGTTAGATGAAAAGTTAACTATTGAACTGTCCTCAGAATCACTACCATCTGGCGGCGTTATTATCTATAACAGCAGTCGTAGTATTCGTATTGATATGACTTTTTCGGGCAGATTTTCACTACTGTCAGAAAAAATTTATCAACTGGTCAGTACCTTATTTTTTGCTGAAATTAGTCATGAAAGTGAGAAGATCCATGCCGGGTAAACTAACTTATATTAATGGCCCATTGGTCAAAGCAATTCTTGCCAATGCCAGTATTGGCGAGCAGGTGCAATTGGGCCAATTAAAACTCATGGGCGAAGTCATCGGCCGTGAAGACAATACTGCTTTAATCCAGGTCTATGAGGATACACAATCATTAAAACCTGGCGAACAAGTGATTGCTTTGGGCCATCCGCTTTCTGTTGAACTTGGTCCGGGTTTATTAGGAAAAATCTTTGATGGCGTTCAGCGCCCGCTGCAACAAATTTTAAAACAAGCTGGCGATGAAATCCCTAGAGGTCTTGATATTCCAGCACTTGACCAAAATCAGCAATGGCCATTTATACCCAATTCCTCTCTTAAAATTGGCGATAAAATTTTACCTGGACAGATTATTGGAGAGGTTAAGGAAACTCTCAGTATTACCCATAAAATTCTGATCCCGCCAGATAAGATTCCGTTAAACTCGAAAGGCGAACTAGTTGAAATTGCTGATGCTGGAAATTACACCTTAAAAGATCCCATTGCAAGAATCAAAATTATCGGAGCAGGACAAAACAAGGAGCAGGATATATATCTTTCCCATCATTGGCCTGTGAGAAAAGCCAGACCTTTTTTACGACGCGATCAATCCAGTGAACCATTAATAACCGGACAAAGAATCTTTGACACCTTTTTTCCCTTATTAAAAGGAGGTAAGGCAGCCATTCCCGGTCCATTTGGTGCGGGTAAAACCATGGTGCAACAGCAAATAGCACGTTGGTCAAATGCTGATATTGTTATTTATGTCGGTTGCGGTGAGCGTGGTAATGAATTGGTTGATGTATTGGAATCATTCCCGGAAATGATTGATCCAAAAAATAAACATTCACTCATGGAACGCACTATTTTAGTGGCAAATACATCCAATATGCCGGTGGTTGCCAGAGAGGCATCAATCTATGTCGGTGTCACCATAGCTGAATATTATCGTGATCAGGGACTTGATGTTGTCATGGTGGCAGACTCTACCAGTCGCTGGGCAGAGGCCTTACGGGAAGTAGCCGGACGCCTGGGACAAATGCCGGTTGAAGAAGGTTATCCCGCCTATTTAGCCTCACATTTAGCGGCCTTTTATGAACGTTCAGGTCGTGTCCATATACTCGCTGAACAGGCACTTGAAGACAAGGCTTTTGATAACAAGGATAGTGAGTTAAAAGGATCGGTCACTTTAATCGGTGCGGTTTCTCCTCCTGGAGGTGATTTTTCTGAACCGGTCACCGGCCATACTAAAGATATCGTACAAACCTTCTGGGCTTTATCAAAAGAACTGGCTGATGCCCGACATTATCCGTCAGTTTCCTGGACAGATAGTTTTTCAGGCTATGTCGATGAAACCGCTAAATGGTGGGCTGCAGAAATTAATCCAAACTGGAAAGCATATCGAGCTCTGTGCCTATCTTTATTATCACAATCACAGGAATTAATGCGCATAGTTAATTTAGTTGGTGCCGAAGCATTATCTGGCAAACAGCGCTGGATATTACTGATGGCGGAATTAATTCGTGAAGGGCTATTACAGCAAAGTGCACTGGATGATGTAGATAGCTATGCCTCGCCAGAAAAACAATTTTTATTATTACAGATGATGATTTTGATCTATCAGCAAGGGTTAGGCTTAATCGAATTAGGCATGCCTATACAAAAGATTAACTCATTGCCTATGATTATGCAGGCAAAGCGAAGTAAAAGTATTTATAGTAGTGAACAGTTAACTGACTTAAAAGCTTTTATCGAACATTTGGAGAATGAGTTTAAACAGTTACATGAGGAATATTCATAGTATGAATTCAAATCTAAAACAAATGGAATATCGTCAGGCATCGGCTGCTCGTAGCGGCTTATTGTTTATGAAAAATATTCCCGGTATTGCTTATGGCGATCAGGTGATTATTACCGATCATGCTAACAATCAACGTCATGGCCAGGTAGTTCAAACATCGGATGATGTGATTATGGTGCAAGTGATTGAAGGCACTGAGGATATGGATTTAGAAAGAACCTGGGTACGCTTTTTAGATCAGCCTTTTGAAGTTGCATTATCTACTGATGTTTTAGGACGAATATTTAATGGTATGGGGCAACCCAAAGATGATAGGCCGCCTATTGTTTCTATGATAAAACAAAATGTTAATGGTCATGCCGTTAATCCTGCTGCCAGAGCCTATCCTAAGGAATTTATTCAAACGGGCATTACTGCTATTGATGGCTTAAACTCTCTGGTAAGAGGTCAGAAACTACCTATATTCAGTGGCTCCGGACTACCTCATAATCGTATTTTGGCGCAAATAGTCAGGCAGGCAAAACTGCTGGATGAAGAGTCAAACTTCGCTATTGTGTTTGCTGCAATGGGCGTTTCTTATAGTGATGCCTTATTTTTTAGAAATAATTTTGAACAAGACGGGGTTCTAAGCAATGTCGTGATGTTTATCAATCAGGCAGACGATCCCACCTTGGAACGTTTACTACTACCCAGAACAGCACTGACAACTGCAGAATATTTAGCCTTTGAAGAAAACCGTCATGTACTGGTCCTGTTAAGTGACATGACTAATTATGCCGAAGCACTAAGAGAAGTTTCCACCGCCAAAGGTGATGTTCCAGCTCGTAAAGGTTATCCGGGTTATTTATATTCTGATCTGGCCGGTATTTATGAAAGAGCAGGCAGAATAAAAAATCGTCATGGTTCTATTACCATGATTCCGGTGGTAACTATGCCTTCGGATGATATCACTCACCCAATACCTGATTTAACCGGTTATATTACAGAGGGACAAATAGTTTTATCACGTGAGCTTTATGCTCAAAACATTTATCCACCGATTAATATTTCTCCATCCTTGTCACGTTTAATGAAAGATGGTGTTGGTAAAAATGATACCCGCGATGATCATCTAAGACTGGCTAATCAGCTTTATGCCTCTTATGCTAAAGCACTGGAAGTTAGAAACCTGGCTTCCATTATTGGTGCCGATGATTTACCAGAAGCAGATCAAGACTATCTAAAATTTGCCCAGGAATTTGAACAACAATACATCAATCAGGAAGAGAATCAGCCACGCTCAATTTTTGAAAGTTTAAATATTGCCTGGGCATTATTATCGCTATTACCCGCATCTGCTTTATCTCGAGTTAGTGAAACGGATATCGCTAAGTATTATCATCAGCAAAAAACTGATGCTGTTAAAGAAGATTAGGTAAGAACATGGCCAAACGTTTAAACATTGCTCCAACAAAAAGTTCTTTACTCAAACTAAAGGAACAATTATCGGGCATGCAGGATGGCTATGATTTACTAGAACGAAAAAGGGAAATACTAACCCATTTGGTTCATGAAAAATTAAAGCAATACCAGCAGCTAAGACAGCAAACACGAAGTTCATTAGTAACTGCCTATCAATGGCTTGGCAATGCACAAATGAGAGTTGGCAGCATACAGTTGAAACAAATAGCGCTTCGTCTTAAACCAGCATTGGATATAAAAATTTTACATCGCTCAAATTTAGGTATTCAATATCCGGCAATTGAGCTTAAAGCTAATGATTTAGAACCAATCAGTCTGATTAGTGCCGATGCCAGTATGGATGAAACCAGAATTAAATTACAACAAGCAACAATTCTTTTAGCTCAATTAGGTGAGGCCGAGTTATTACTTTTAAGAATGCTTGAAGAGCAAAGAAAAACTCAAAAAAGAGTCAATGCGTTAAAATATAATGTTATTCCTCAATATCAGGAAACCATTCACTATATTCAATCAAATCTAGAAGAAGAAGAGCGCAATAGCCTGTTTCAGATTAAAATACTAAATCAAAAGTAAACACGCTAAATGCTGCCCCCTATGGTCACTAACAATTATTTTTCTGACGTTCACATCCCAAAGGCTGTTGGCTTATCATCTGCTCCCGACTGAGTTTCTCTCGTTTAAGCCATTGTGCCAGCCACTTGAGTTCTTCACGAGTAAAAGCATCCCCCCAGGAACGCATTCTGGTACCCGGCCTGCCAACACGAATATACTCTGCAATATACCCATCGGGTAAAAGCCTTAAATTATAGTGCTGCAATGGTGGCCCAACATCTCCTTGTAACTTCATACCATGACAATAGGTACATTCCTCCAGAACAAATTGTTTAATTTCCTGGCGCCGGGATTGGGTAACATCTGCAGCAACAACAGAAGAGTAAGCTAACAAAACCAAGGTTATTGCTACAGCCCATAAACTCTTTTTCATAACCATCATTTTTCTCTTAGTGATGACGAGCATAATCATGATGTGGAAGGTATTGATGTTCTGCCAGTAACTCTACCACCTGCTGTTTATTTTCATCAGGTATTTTGATATGAATATGCGGCCTGCCTGCACCACCGGACATACTAACACCCTGGTCAAATAAAGCCTTTAATGCTTTTGATTCTCGTACTTCGATAATTGGAACCCTTTTTTCAAAAACTTCGAAGTTATCCTGGTGTTCAATAGAGCAAATCGGCGGATGCTTTTCAGATAATGTAAAACCAACCCGTTTCATAGTCTCATCAGCATGAGGATAAACATCTTCGGGAATAAAAAAATGCGCATGAATATACATTGGATCATGTAACACTTCGCAGCCTAAAGCTTCCAGCTCCTGCTGCAAACGACTGGAAATTGCTTCAACCTGCTTTGTCGCGATAAACCAGTTTTGGTGAGCTTCTAACATCAGTTTCTCCTATATAAATTAGTCAGTGTTAAGAGATTCCCCCAACTATCTACATTAACACATTCTAATATAATTTTAGTACAAAAATAGGATAAATCTAGTTTAGATGGACATTTTTAAAGTATTTCTTGTCTTTAATTCAATCGATTAAGATATAGAATTGACCGCAATCGCTGCATATTTAGGAAGCTGTTGCTGTAATGCCTTGCTCAATTCGACAGAATAATCAACTGTCTCAGGTTCTATTCCCATAATTAATATATCTGGAACATAGTTACCAGATTTTTCAGCCAACTGAAGAAATTGTCTGATACTAGTGACATGCGATGCTCCCATCTCGACTTTAGCCTCCGTAAATTCAGTCCTCTCTATTCTATCTTCCGTCATTTCACCTTCAGTCATTTCATCTATAATATTATCCACAGTAAATAGCGTATATTCACCGGCAACTTTACCCATATAACTACAGTCGATGATTAAAATCTTATCGGTGGCTTGAACCAGAAATGGTAACAAACTCCAAATATTATCGGATAAATCGATGATCTGATAATGGCCGGATGGTGGATAGTTCGCTTCTAGGTATTCAATCACATGAATACCAATACCATCATCACCTCGCATAAATTGTCCTAAACCTGCAATATAATTCATTGTTTTAGATTCGTTATTTTTTAAATTTAACCTTCAAAAAATGGGTTGAGCAGGAAATACAGGGATCATAGGCTCTAACCAGCATTTCAAGTGCCATTTCAATTTCTTCTTCATTGTTATTTTGTTCCAATAATTGGGGTACTAAGACTTCAAAATCTTTTTGAATATTGGCATGATTTTGATTGGTTGGAATAATAAAATTACTATCAAGACACAAGCCCTTATCATCATATGAATATTCATGAAACAAAATTCCTCTGGGAACTTCAACTGCAGAACTACCAGACGCAAAATATTCAGGACTAACAAGAGGTTCTGGCGCATAATCAGATTGAATTAAATCGTCTAAAATATCGATTGACTGATAAACACTATTAACAATTTCGATTACCTGAGCAAGGGTATTTAAATAGGGGTTAGTCAGGACTTTGTTCATTGCAAGCTCAGTAGCTGCTTGCAGCGCTTTCGGATGCAAATATTGCTGATTAATATTGACACGAGCCAAAGCGCCAACCATATAGGAATCACTTTTATTTTTACAATACTTAGCCGTTGACCAGTCACTGATATATTCATTAGTGATTTGACGATATTGTTCCACCTCATATTGTTGTTTTTCACCTAAATATAAAGACTGGACCTGACCATCATATAGAGAATAAGTCTTATTATCTGCCAATGCTATATATTCGGTGGGCCGGTCAAAGTCAGGTACTTTTTCTTTTAACGCTTTAATGGTTTGCAAAGTTTGATCAACCTCTGGCAACACCTCAATCAAGGTTTGCTGTAATTGCTTTAATTCAGAAAGTGATGGAATTTGCGTTATTCCCCCGGGAACAATTCGAGTAGGATGTGTCGTTCTACCAGCCAATAAACTCCCCCACTCATGAGCAATTCGTTTTAAATTTAATGCCCTCTTAATCACCTCCGGCTGCACATCAAGTAATGGATAAAAGGATTTGGCCTGTAATAAATCCGGTGCAGCTAGAAGATAAACATGAAGAATATGCGAATCAAAATTCTCAGCATGTTTTATTAATTGCCTTAGCTTTTTATTTTGCCAACTGATGTTAATACCAAGCGCCGCTTCAGTTGCTTTAACCGAAGCCAGCGTATGACCAATTGAACAAATACCACAGATACGACTAGTAATGCGCGCCACCTCAGAATAATGCCGACCACGAACCATAGACTCAAAGAAACGAGGCGCCTCACCAATTTGCCAACGGCATTGCTCTATCCTGCCATTATTAACATTAACTAAAATATTCCCATGCCCCTCTACACGAGTGACATGGTTGATATTTATATTTACGTCTACGGTTTGTTTCATTAGCTTATTAAATCTCCCTTTATGCCCTTTGGGTACAGTTCTTATAGCCCAGCACTCTAAAAGTTAAGTATGTCGAATTGTGATTTTCTTATTTGCGAACTGTCTGAACGAAGTGAGTTTTCGCTAATAAGAAAATCATGATTCGGCATACTTAACTTGCCCCACTAATATTGGCATTAAACATCCTAACTCCACCAACATCAACTTTCATCAAATTCGCCCCATAAACTCTTTTTCATAACCATCATTTTTCTCT
>JADGAU010000050.1 GCA_015231865.1 Gammaproteobacteria bacterium
GATATTTTTTTATGATATTAATTGATAGATTTAGCTCTTAGCCATAAAAACTATCAACACTTACTCAATAACTCTCGATTTTTAACTAAATCAATAATATAATTAAATTAATAAGCCTATGAAAAAAACATTCGTTACTTTTATTTTTTCATTATTAGTGCACTAATTGAAATTTGATTATATTTCCATGTTCTTCCTAAAAAACATAATCCATTGGATTTATTTAAAGTAGAAACCTGGATGTGTTTTTATTTATTAAAGGGTATATTACAATAATAACTTTCTCTTCACACAAATTTTATGTACATCGTCATCAGTAAATTTAAGGTTGCCAATGACATGTCTTGTGATGTTCAACAGGCTTTTAAAAACCGCCCTCACCTTGTAGATCAGGTAGAGGGCTTTATTGCCATGGAAGTACTCCAGCCAGAACATCAGCCGGATGAGTTTTGGCTACTCACACGATGGTCTGATCAAGAAAAATATCAACAATGGCATCGTGGTCATAGCTATAAGAAATCTCATCAAGGTATTCCAAAAGGTTTAAAATTAATACCCGGTGAAACAGAAATACGTCATTTTGAGTTATTAAGTGAATAGATAGTAAATGACTTATGAATAAAGACTTCCTTAATTTCTCACCTAGCGATGATGACACGCTGCAACTCATCGATGAAAATAGATCGACACTGTCCCATCTTATTACTCAGCAATACTTTGACAAGCACCCACCCATTAATGCTGCTCAAAAACTGCGTTTGAGTCAGCTATGTCAGGAAGATATCGCACACCATCTTGATTTTTTAAAAAATGCCTTACATTTAGGAAAAGGACAGCTTTTTATTGACTATATCATCTGGTTAAAATCTGTTCTAAACGGTAGAAACCTGGATACAACTGATACCGTAGAAGCCTTGCATCAAATGATGATTTTTTTTCAACAATTATTAAAAAAATCAGAGCAAATTAAATCTCAGGGCATTATTGAGCACGCTATCAAGCTACTTAAAACGGCACCTACAATACCTGCAAGTTATATCTCAACAGATATCGAAGTTCATAAAAATTGTCCATCTTACGCTCAGGCATTAGTTTCTAATAATCGACAGAAATCAGGACAAATTATCCAGCAAGCAATCATTGATGGAACAAGTTATGGTGATATATGTACAGAAATTATACAACCCTCTATGTATGAAGTGGGGCGACTCTGGCAAATCAATCAACTTAGTGTAGCTGAAGAACATCTCGCAACAGTAACCTCTCAAAACTTATTGTCTAGTATGTACACACAAATGGATTTTAAAGAAACCAACCACCGGAAAGCTTTATTTGCCTGTATTGAAGATAATCATCATGCATTGGGACTAAGAATGATTAGTGATGTTTTTGAACTTCAAGGTTGGACAGTAGATTACCTTGGTGAAAATACACCGACACATTCGTTGATACAAATGATTGATAAACAGTCAATAGATTTATTGGGCTTGTCCATTAGTATGTTTGATCAATTAAATCTATTAAAACAAACCATTGCAAAACTTAAAAGCGAACTAGGGTCAGCTTGTCCAGATATTGCAATTGGAGGATTTCCGCTGAATAATTTTCCTGAATTAGTCAATAGCATGAAGGCAGAGATTTGGTTCTCAAATGCTACAATAGCTGCAAAAGAGGCAAAATGATATCCTACCAACAATTTCTCAAAGACAGTAGTCAAAATATTCCTTTAATTTTAAGAGAATTAACGACCGTTGTTGCTGCCAGATTTAATTATCAGGGGGCAGTCATTGAATGCAATAGAGGCTTTGCCTATTTATTAGGAAAAGAACAATCAGAACTTATTGGCGTTGAAACCAGTGAACACTTTATCAACCCATCTTTTAATTTATTTGTAAAAACACAAGCGCTGCAATCACATATTATCTATCAGGGCATCATGACTATCGGCGATTTACACTACAATAATCGGTCAATCATTGGTGTTGTACTTGATAATAACCAAGAAATTTGGTTATTTGCGGAACAAGACATTGCTCATATGGAAACGCTAAATGCGTCTGTGATTCAACTCAATAATGAATTGAGTCAAACCCATCGTAATCTCTTCCAAACAAATCGAACACTTAAACAGGCTGAACAAAAAATCAAAGAACAAAATACCATTCTCGAGAAAGCTGTTCAGGAAAAAACTGATGCATTAAAACAGGTAGAATCGGCCACGCTTGCAAAAAGCGAATTTCTTGCCAATATGTCGCATGAAATACGAACACCAATGAATGGGATCATCGGTATGACGAATCTTGCCTTACAATGTGATTTAGATGAAAAACCTCAGCATTTTATTACTAAAGCCCATCAATCTGGCATAAATCTTTTAAGGATTATAAATGATATTCTGGATCTTTCTAAAGTAGAATCCGGAAAATTAGAACTGGAAGAAATTAATTTTAAAATCTCTGAAGTCATTAAAAGTTGTATCAACACAATCTCTTTACAAGCTAAAGAAAAAGAAATTGATATTGCGGTGAACCTTGACCCTGACTTACCAGAATTTTTAAAAGGCGATCCCATCAGACTAGAACAAATTTTAATTAATTTGACTAGTAATGCGATTAAATTTACTGACCATCATGGTGAAGTTTCAATCAATATTAATCTGCAACAATCAAATGCCCACGAAATTACTTTACATGGGTTTGTTAAAGATAATGGAATTGGAATGTCTGCAACACAGGTTGCTAAAATATTTAATACCTATGGTCAGGCAGAGTCTTCCACAACACGGCGCTATGGTGGTACCGGTTTAGGTTTAATGATTGCAAAAAACATAACCGAGTTAATGTCAGGAGATATGTGGGTAGAAAGTAAAGAAGGTATTGGTAGTATCTTTAATTTTACTGTCCATCTAAACAAGCCAGAAGTTTCTTCAGACACAACAGATTCAGATAAGCAGAAATTATTGGCGTCAGCCAATACTTCCTTACGTCAGGCTAAAATTTTATTGGTTGAAGATAATGAAATTAATCAGGAACTGGCTAGTGAACTTTTACAAATGAATGGAATGCTTGTTGAAACTGCCAATAATGGACAGGAAGCAATTGACTTATTAGCAACACAATCCTTTGATGGTGTTTTAATGGATTGTCAAATGCCCGTAATGGATGGCTTTACCGCAACCTTAAAAATTCGATCTCAGTCTTGTTATAAAGACTTACCTATTATTGCAATGACTGCTAATGCTTTGAAAAAAGATATCGATCAGTGTATAAAGGTTGGCATGAATGATCATATACCCAAACCTATCATACCTGAACATATGTTCATAACTATGGCTAAATGGATAAGCCCAAAAACTTAATAAATTGAATTTCCAAAAGAAAAAAGCTCCTTTAAAAAGCAAGAGGCTATTAAAGATATATACCCATGACTATCCAAAATGCTACATTTTAGCGTTTTGAATGTTCACGGCTATATTAGGTGATTTAATGTAGGAGTTAAGTCAGATTCTTGATGCTTCAACTCGTCTTGAATAGCTTCTTAAATAATAAACTTTCAAAGTCTAAATACTTGTATTATTGTCAAATTTTCCAATTAGTGGGAAATTTTTTTAGCAAAGGTTTCATCAACATGTCTTCTTTAAGCACATGTTCAATAATCCAAGCTCTAAGAAAGGTAACAATTCGGTCAGATTCTTGCTCAAACTCAGCATCTGTATTTATCTGAGAAACTTCGTCTATAATATCTTTGGCTTTTTGCAATAAATTTTGGTGGGCAATTTTATGTGTATCATAGCGGCTGTATTGAATTGATAGTTGCATCTTTTCTTCACGACTAAAATGTTCTTCTGTATATTCAAGCATCATATTCATAACTGTCAGCAACTGATCTTTTTTTACAGGCGTCTGCAAACTAAGTTCAACCATATTGATCAGACAAAATAAATATTTATGATCCTGATCAATAGCATCATTACCAACACTCATTTTATCTCGCCATACAATTGTCATTTTCCACTCCAAATTATTTGATTCAAATGAACTCGTTATTTACTAATAAGTATATTACAACATATTAATTAATAATTCTAAAGATATTAACATCATGTTATTGCATGATAATTTAGCATTAATTTCACATTCTATTTTTTTCTCTTAAAATAAATAATGCCATTATTTTAAATGGTTTAACTATTTGTATATGTGATAAGAATTATCTTAATTGAGGATTAAGCACTGACCAGTTCAGCATATTGAATATTTAGTTGGATATTTTCGTTGCCATTATAATTATCAGCCATTAAATAATATGCGGCATTTATGGTATTTCCTTCAATAAAAGGTACAAATTCATTATCTTTAATGGCACTAAACCATATAGCCCGTATTAACTTTTGATTATAAATTAAAACAAAGCGTATATGTTCTCCCTTTTGACCAACTTGTTGATAAAACTGTACAATAAATTCATTACAAAATACCGGATTCTCAAAGGTTCTTCCATAGGGTTTTAATTCATTAAGTAAGGATAAAGTTTTGGTATTAAAGTCATCATCGCCCAAGCTGTCGTCAACTAAAACAATCGGTTCTAATTGCTCTTTATTCAACATTTCAACAACTGTCTGATCAAAAACTTTAGAAAACCTTTCAAAGTCATCTAATTTAATTTTTAAACCTGCTGCGCCCTTGTGTCCACCGAAGCTTAATAATAAATCGGGATATCGTTGCGAGATGTTTTTTAATACGCCGTGAATATTAATTTTTTCTACCGTTCTGGCAGAGCCTGTTAATATTTTACCATCAAGCGTTTGGCTTAACACAATGCTTGGCAAGCCAAAATAATCAACTAGTCTGGATGCAACGATACCTTGAACGCCCGCATGAAATTCTTGATCATAAATAACCAAACTTTGTCGTTGATTATTATCTAATGATTGATCAGCTAAATCATGAGCGGTTAATAGCATTTTCTTTTCAGTTTTTCGCCGCTCGATATTGTTCTGATCTAATTTATTCAAACTGTTTTTTGCATCTGTAAGGTTTTCAGCGGTTAAAAACTCTAAAGCCATAAATGGATCAGCCATACGGCTACGTGCATTTATTCTAGGACCAATTTGAAAACCTAAATCGTCTACATCAAATTGTTCTTTTTTTAATAAAAGACTTAGAGCCTGCCAGGCAAAACGAGTTTTGCTATTCATCACTTGTAAGCCAGCCAAAACTACTGCTCTATTGGCCAGGCTTAATAAAGATACGGCATCAGCAACTGTTCCTAGACTGACAAAATCCAGTAAAACTGAAAGTTTAGGCGTTTCATTAACAATTAATTGATGGGATATTAGTTCTGCTCGTAGTTGACTCATTAATAACCAGGCAACCATACAGCCCGCAATCGTTTTATCCGGGTATTCACATGCTTTTTGATTGGGGTTAACCGTAGTATAAGCAGATTTTGGGATACCTGATTCTGGAACAGCATGATGATCTGTCACGATAACATCAATATTAGCCTCTTTTAATTGTTTAATACGTTGTTCATCAGATGAGCCACAGTCAGCTGTAATGATGATATCTGGTTTATTATCTAATTGTATAATGCCATCGGTTAAACTTTGGCTAATACCATAACCCTGATTAATACGATGACCAATATGAGAACTAATTAAGTCTTTATCGAAATTAAAAAATTCTGTTAAAGCGTAAAAGATAATCGCATGGGAGGTGATTCCATCAACATCATAGTCAGTCAAAATGCCAATTTTCTGCTTATTCTTTATTGCCAGTAAAATTCTTTTAACGGCTAATTCATTATTTTTTAATAAGCTTGGTGCAGGAATATGATTTAAGCGAGTATGCAGCAAGTGTTCTGACCAGTTTGAATCATTACATCGATTTGCAAGGATTGTAGATTGTAAATGAGTCATGCCTAAAGATTGAGCTTTTTGATAAACGACTTTGTTCGTTATTCTGGATTGAATTTTCTTTTTCATTTATAAAGTTATTTTCCTGTCCCATTTTTTCTCAATATATCATTTTTTCTCAATATATTTAGTTTTAAAGAATGTAACAAATTAGCCAGATGTGATTTTCTACTGATTTGATAGCGATGACTATCTGATAAAATAGAAACATGAATAGAACTCTTATTTATAATATTGACAAATGAATTAGTAAATGTCTGTTTAAAATTTTCAATTATCGTATAAAATAATTCAGGCTTATTTAAGTTAATACTATTTATTAATGATGTTATATAAACAATTGTTTTATTTCCAGTTAATTCATTGATGGTATAGCTTTTTTCACTCAGGTTAATGATTTGATAATTGAGATTAAATTGTTCACACAAACTTGCAATCATCTTGTCATCAGTGATGACTTGTTTAAATTGCAGAGGATTAAAACTATTTTTATGACTATCTCTAATGTTGCCACCATTTTCAAACCATAAACTATTAATTGCTAATTTTCCTTGCTGTTTAAGTTCTTTATTAAGTGGCAATTGATGCAATAACATTTGAATTTCAGTCAGTGTTTGCTTCCATTGTGATGAAAGTTTTGTAAGTTCATTATTATTAATACTTTTACCAATTAACTGACTCGCTGAAGCCTGATTATAGTTAATATCAAATTTAGATAACAACAGTATCCTATTGATTTTTTTATCATAAAAAAGAGTCCAGTTTTCATCTTCCATGCTTGAGTTAAAAAACTGATTAATATAGTCACTGACTAATTCATTATTTTCCCGACTAAGTGTACTGGAATATTCATGCCTTAAAACAATTGAGTTCATATCAACATGTAAATTCACTGGGCTAACCAAATACACCCAATGATAGTCTTTGCTAATACTTTGTTTTGTTTCTTCAGATAATAAATGAATTGCCAGAGGCAAAAACTCTCCAGCTGTATTTAACTTGAAGAGATAATGTAAGTAAGGAAAATTAGCATAACCTTGTTGTGAAAATTGTTTATCTGTGACGGCTAAGGTTGAATTAGATAATAATTCAGAAACCGGATTTTTGGACTTGGACTGACCATATGTCAGTCCAGATAGACAGATAAGATGTTCTAAAGCGTTATTGGCGTTACCCATCCAGTTCTTCTAAACGAATCTTAACAATTTCACCATCAACACATTCTAACGATTGAATTTGTGAAATAGCTGAATTCATTTTATTCTCGATTGTTTTATGCGTAATTAAAACAATACTGCACTTCTCATCCTGGGAATTATGTAGTTCTTTCTGCACCATAGAAACGATACTAATATCAAATTCTGCAAATATTCTTGTTATTTCAGCTAATACACCAGCCCTATCATCAACAGTTAAACGGCAATAATAGGCAGTTTCAATGTCATCAATCGCAAGTATTGGCATATCTTGAATTTTACTAGGTTGAAATGCTAAGTGAGGTACACGATTTTCGGAGTCTGTTGTTAACACACGTACAACATCAATAATATCAGCGACAACTGCAGATGCTGTTGGATCTGAACCAGCACCAGCTCCATAATATAAGGTTGGTCCAACGGCATCACCATGCACTAAAACAGCATTCATAACGCCATTAACATTCGCTATTAGTCGCTCTCTGGAAATTAAGGTTGGATGAACACGAAGTTCGATGCCATTATCTGTACGACGGCTAACGCCCAGATGTTTAATGGTATATCCAAGTTCACTTGCATATTCAACATCTTCACGACATATCTTTGATATCCCTTCGCAATAAACCTTGTCAAACTGAAGTGGAATACCAAAAGCAATTGAAGCCAAAATGGTTAATTTATGAGCAGCATCTATGCCTTCTACATCAAAAGTTGGATCGGCTTCTGCGTAACCTAATCTTTGTGCTTCCGCTAAAACGTCAGCAAAATCACGTTGCTTTTGCTCCATTTCCGTTAAAATGAAATTGCCTGTACCATTAATAATACCTGCTAACCAGTCAATCGTATTTCCGGCTAAACCTTCACGTAAGGCTTTAATGATGGGAATGCCGCCAGCAACTGCAGCTTCAAATGCAACCATAACACCATTTTTTTGAGCCGCACTGAAAATTTCATTACCATATTTAGCGATTAATGCTTTGTTTGCAGTAACAACATGCTTTTTATTGGCAATCGCTTTTAACACCAGTTCTTTTGAAAGTGTGTCTCCACCAATTAACTCTACAATAATCTCTACATCAGGATCTGAAACAACATCCAAAGGATTTTCGGTTAATTTCATCTGACTGGTATCACACAATCTAGGCTTAGAAATGTCTCTGGCACTAGCATGAGTGATGATAATATCGCGTCCTGCACGTCTTGAAATTTCTTCTGCATTTCTACTTAAAACATTTGCGGTACCACCACCAACTGTTCCTAATCCTAATAAACCAACTTTTACTGGCTCCAAAATTTACTCCTAAAAATAATTAATAATGTAACTACATACTCAGTTACTTCCCCCTGCATGGGTGAAGTAACAGTGTATGTTATTTAATGTTCAGTGAAGATTTAATTACCATAAAAAACAGCATTTAAACAAAGGTCTTATCTGTTTTAAACATTTCTTTTAAATTTCTTAATGCTTGTCTGGTACGATGTTCATTTTCAATTAAACTAAATCTAACATAATCATCACCATATTCACCAAAACCAATACCCGGCGATACCGCAACCTGTGCTTTTTGAAGCAATAATTTTGAAAACTCTAATGAGCCAAGTTGCTGATACATTTCAGGAATTTTAGCCCATACAAACATGGTAGCTTTAGGCTTTTCTATTGCCCAACCAATTGCATTTAACCCATCACATAAGACATCTCTGCGAATTTCATATCGAGCACGGATTTCCTCAACACAATCTTGAGGCCCTTCAATTGCCTGAATTGCAGCGACCTGAATTGGGGTAAACATACCGTAATCAAGATAAGATTTCATTCTTGTCAATGCTGATACCAGTGTTTTATTACCACACATAAAGCCAACACGCCAACCAGGCATATTATAAGTTTTTGATAATGAATAAAACTCTACAGCAACATCTTTTGCACCTTCAACCTGAAGTATTGATGGCGCTTTATAACCATCAAAAACAATTTCTGCATAGGCGATATCGTGTACAACCCAAATTTCATGTTCTTTTGCAATGGCAACAATTTTTTCAAAAAAATCTAATTCTACACATTGAGAGGTAGGGTTTCCCGGAAAATTAATAACCAGCATTTTAGGTTTAGGCCAGGAATCTCTAATCGCTTTTTCAAGTTCACTAAAAAAATCACCTCCAGGTATTAAAGGCACATGACGAATATCTGCACCCGCAATAACAAAACCATAAGGATGAATAGGATAAGATGGATTTGGTACCAAAACAGCATCACCCGGGCCTACCGTTGCAAGTGCCAAATGAGCTAGTCCTTCTTTGGAACCAATAGTAACAATTGCTTCTGATTCAAAATCTAAATCAACATCATAGCTTCTTTTATACCAATTACAAATTGCTTTACGTAAGCGCGGGATCCCTTTGGAAAGTGAATATCTATGTGTATTCTGTCGACTGGTAGCTTCAACCATTTTATCAACAATATGCTGTGGTGTTGGCTGATCAGGATTTCCCATGCCAAAATCAATAATATCTTCTCCACGTGCCCTAGCCTGTGCTTTTAACTCGTTAACGATATTAAAGACATAGGGAGGTAACCGTTTAATTCTCTGAAAGTCGTCGTTCAATGCTCTATACTCAAAAGTCTATCTACTCAAAAGTCATTTGTACCCAAGAATTATCTGTTAGACAGAAATTAATGAGCAACGGAATTAATATTAATTATACCCATGATATTTGAAATATGCAGCGAAGATAGCAAAAGCTACATTTTCAAAGATTATGGGTATATTACACAATAATCGTGATAAACTTGAATTATACCTTGATACTTTAGACAAATAAATTAACAAACTTAAATATGTTACAAGCCGACTCAATAAGTAGTAAATTCTATATAAAAAGTTATGATAATAATTGTTTTCATATCGTACAAAATAAACCTAAAACAGAAGAAATCATTAAGAAAAATAACTTTTATCTAAGTAATGAGATATTTCAAGACTTTGATTCAGCAAGATCTTTTAAAGAACTCCAAATTAAAATGATTGAAAACTTTACAAATATCGATATGCTAATTATTGGAACGGGAGAAAATCAATTTTTTCCAAATAAAGAGTTTTATTCTAAAATTAAAAATTTAAATTTTTCTGTAGATTTTATGAATAATCCTGCCGCAAGCCGAACATTTAATGTTTTAGTGAATGATGAAAGGAAGGTTGCCGTGCTAATGTTTGTTGATTAACCTGAATAAAAAAATTATTTTTCATTAAAAATCAGATTACTATCAAACCCCTCATCTTTTAATATTGTTTTTAATTTTTTTAAAGCTTCTAATTGGATTTGTCTAACCCGTTCACGAGTCACACCAATTTCATCACCAACTTTATCAAGCGTTTCTGCATTATAACCATGTAATCCAAAACGACGTTCAACCACTTCTCTTTGCCTCTGGCTTAACATTGCTAACCAACGATCAACATTAAGACGCATTCTGGTTTCTTCAAGCACTTCCTGTGGCTGAACCGAATCTTCGTCAAACTGGATATCAAGCAAAGAATATTCGTCATTTTCAGCCGTATTATTTTCAATGGAATGGGTATGCTGACTATAAGCAATTAATTCCTGAACTTTTTCCACTGGCTTATCTAGAAGTTTTGCAATTTCTTCAGGTGTCGGCTTTTGTTCCTGTTCTAAAGATAATTTATGAACAGCACAACGGTATACATTTATTTCTTTAATAACATGAACAGGTAAGCGAATTGTTCGTGATTGGTTCATTAAACCACGTTCAATGGTCTGTCTAATCCACCAGGTAGCATAAGTGGAAAAACGATAGCCCATTTCCGGATCAAATTTCTTTACTGCTTTAATTAAACCCAGATTACCTTCTTCAATTAAATCTAATAAGGGTAAGCCACGGTTAAGATAACGCCGGGCAATTTTTACCACCAGGCGAAGATTACACTCAATCATTTTTTTACGGCTATTTTCATCACCTTGCTGAGCCTTCCTGGCATAAAAAACTTCCTGTTCAGGCGTTAATAACTTTGCATAGCCAATTTCATTTAAATACATTTTTGTTGTATCTAAATGAGAAGTGGTTTCTTTTGATTGCCTATTCGGCGAACGATCTTTCTTCATATGGAAGTGTTTATATCCTGATAATAAAAAATTATGGTAGATATTTTAATGGATTAACCGGATTACCATCAAGACGTATTTCAAAGTGTAACTTAAGCCTATCTGTTGCACTTTTTCCTGATAAAGCAATAACTTGATTCTTCTTAACTATCATACCTTCTGCTACTAATAATTGACTATTGTGTGCATAAGCACTGAGATAACGGTTATTATGCTTAATAATGAGTAATAAACCATATCCTGTTAAGCCATGACCACTATAGACAACCTTTCCTGATTCTGCAGATCTGATTTTAAGCCCTTTTTTTGCCAGGGCGATATCAATTCCCTTCTTACCTTTATTCAAATTAAATTTTTGAATAATTTTGCCTTTTATCGGCCACTGAAATTTTAACCTGGATGGCTTTTTAATAACTTTTTTAGTTTTAGTGGCTGGCTTCTTTTTTTTGGATTTATAAGTTTTTGTCTTTTTTATTTTGTTCCTGGTTAATGCGTTTTTTTTAACCTTATTATTTTGTGCAGGCTTTAAACTTAATTTTTGCCCGACAAATATCGTATATGGCCATCTTATGCGATTATATTTTGATAATTGCTGGTAATCCAGTCCATACATCCAGGCAATTGAATAAAGCGTTTCTCCTTTACGGACTATGTGCTTGCCTGGTTTATTATATACTTTCTTTAGACCCGGTTTATTATATACTCTTTTGGGAGCTGGTTTATTGTAATTTACCCCCTCAACAATAATGACCGGAGGATCGTAACTACATGAAGAAAAATTTATTAATGCAAATAAATAAAGAAGTAAAAGTATAACTTTAGACATCCAATGCATCATGTTTCATTCTATTTAAATAAATAATAGAGTGTGAATGCAATGGCAAATATAATAACAACAGCCCAACCTAATTGTTCAACATATTGTGCTATTTTATCCTCCATTCGTTTACCACCCCATTTCATTAAACCAGCAACCAGGAAGAAACGCAAACCTCTGCCAATGAATGAAGCCACAACAAATGGAATAAAAGCCATTTGTAAAATACCTGCCGTAATGGTAAAAACTTTGTAAGGTATGGGGGAAAAGCCAGCAATAAAAATGGCATAGACTCCCCACTGATCAAACCATTGTTTTACATGTTCATATTTTTCAAACCATCGACCACCTTCAGTGATTAGAAAAGCAATATTGTCATAAAAATAACTACCAATAAAATAACCCAACATGCCACCAATAACAGAGGCAATAGTTGTTATCAAAGCATAATAAAGGGCTTTATCAGGTTTCACTAAAGACATTGGTGCCAGCATGACATCAGGCGGTATTGGGAAAAAGGAAGATTCAGCGAAACTCAATACGCCCAGATATTTTAATGCTTGTGGGTGTTTAGACCAACTGATAACTCGCTCATAAAGCGGGGCAAATAATTTCATCTTATGCTCAATATAACAAATAATTAGCAGTTAATTATAATTTAGCTGTCCAGAAATTAATGGTACAAAACTAACATCTTCAATAATCCGGTGTTCAATTTCACCATTTCGTTTTTCATAATAATGCAACTTTTGCTTACCATTAGGACCAACAGGGACAACAAGACGACCATTATCTGATAATTGTTCAAGCAAAGCTTCCTGCATTTCACAGGGTGCGGCAGTGACAATAATTGCGTCAAATGGAGCCCTTTCCTTCCAACCCCAACAGCCATCGCTATGGTGAGTCAAAATATTATTTAATTTTAACTGTCTGAATTTTTCTTTAGCCTGATTGAGTAAGGGTAAAATTCTTTCTACCGTATATATGTTCTTCACAAATGGAGATAAAACACCCGTTTGATAACCGGAACCGGTTCCAACTTCTAAAGCTTTAGGGATCTTGTACTGAGCTGAAAGCGATTTATTAGCTTTAAAAGCGTCAATATCTTCACTACTCATTTCGTCAAAACATTGTCCTAAGAGTAGTTCTGTCATTTTAGCCACAATATAAGGTTGTGAAATAGTCTGACCATGTCCAATCGGCAGAGATTTGTTTTCGTAAGCTCTGCTGGATAAAGCTTCATCGATAAATAAATGGCGTGGCGTTGTCGCCATTACAGAGAGAATCAGTTCATTATTGATACCCATGTCACGTAAGGTATTGACCAGTCGATCCCGGGTTCGTTGTGACGTCATTCCTATGCCAAGTTTGGATGAATTAAACGATGAACTATACATGGTCATCTTGGAGCCTCATAGTTCAACTCTGGACTTAAGCAATGACCAGTTTTTTAAAATTTCATGCTGCGAATAGTGAGTTAAATCTATACTTAATGGTGTTATAGAGACAAAGTTATTGGCAATGGCATGAAAATCAGTACCTTCACCAGAGTCTGCCAAATGACCAACTGATCCAAGCCAATATATATTTTCCCCTCTTGGATCTTTTTGTTTAATCGCTGCCTGTGCTTTATGTCTTCTGCCAAGACGAGTAATTTTAAACCCCTTTATGTCTTGATAAGGAATGTTAGGAATATTGATATTTAACATCGCATAGTCTTTAAACGATTCAGCATCTAAACCAGGTACATCTTTAATATACTGAATGATATCATTAACAATTCGCGCAGCCGATTCAAATTCAGGAACCTTTGACTGTGAATAATTAAATGCCAAAGAAACAGCTAAGGCTGGTAATCCAAGATGTCTGCCTTCAGTTGCTGCAGCAACAGTACCAGAATATATAACATCATCACCTAAATTAGCGCCCGCATTGATTCCTGAGATGACCATGTCAACATTTTCAAATAATCCCGTAGCCGCAATATGGACACAGTCTGTTGGCGTTCCCTGAATATGATAGCTTTGATTAATTTTTTGATGACTATCACTTATATCCTGATATTGAAAAGCAATCGGTCTTATTGGTTTATCAAGAGTTAAAGAATTACTCGCACCACTTTTATCTCTATCAGGGGCCACAACATAAATATCTGATATTAAAGCATTATCACACAAAGCACTAATTAATGCTTTAATTCCAGGTGCATAATATCCATCATCATTGCTAACAAGTATTTTCATTAATCGTAATAAGTAAAAAAAGTAAACTAAGTATAAATGTTAAATGATACATAATAAATACATAATTTTCTTTAAAATCAATTTATTATTTAATAGAATGTTCATACTTTATTAAAAAACAATTTCAATATGCCTCAAATTACATCTAAAACACCTAAATTAATCATTTACCATGCAAGTTGCTCTGATGGTTTTGCTGCGGCACTAGCTGCTAAAATGTACTTCGATAGTTTAAACCATGGGAACGAAGAAAAGCTTTCATGCGAGTTTTATGCGGCAAAACATGGCTATGAACCACCTGATTGTCAAAACAAAGACGTTTATATCGTTGATTTCAGCTATAAAAAAAAGCAAATCATTGATTTATGTGAAGATGCTGAACATGTAACCATCATTGACCACCATATTAGTGCACAACGCGATCTTGAAGGCCTGGAAAATAAAATTGATAATCTGGATATTATTTTTGACATGTCACATTCGGGTGCGGTTCTCAGTTGGCAGTTTTTTCATGAAACACCCGTGCCTCTTTTATTTAAATATATCGAAGACCGAGATATCTGGAAATTTGAGTTGGATGATACAGATGATATTCTTGCTGCAGTTTCTGCCAATAAAATGTCCTTCAAACTATGGCTTTCCTGGATTAATGACGAGACATCATTAAAAGCCTTAAAAAACGAAGGTTCTATACTTAACCGTTCAAAGCAACAACAAATTGATAAATATCTAAAGAGAGCAAGAATATCTCAAATTGCGGGTTATACTGTCCCCGTTGTTAATGCCCCTAGTAATATAGTCAGTGATTTACTACAAATTTTGTCTAAGGACTACCCCTTTGCTATTTCATATGAAGATAGAGAAGACCGCCGTGTGTGGCAATTACGCTCCTCTGGTAAGAATGCTGAAGATGTTTCTGAAGTTGCTAAGCTATTTGGCGGCGGTGGCCACAAAAACGCCAGCGGTTTTTCGACGCCTCTGATACAGTTACCCGCAGAAATAATGAATAAACCTTCATAAAAAAATACTTTTACATCATAGTATTCTGGTTTTTATTTAGGCCAAGTTTCTTAAGGTTATGATATCGACAAAGTTAACAGGTCTATGCTTTTCTCTGTTAACTTTATGATTAATTAGATAATTTATAAGTCAATAAAGACTGTTTTATGCTAAATAAAGACTATGCAGCCATTCTCACTCCGTATACATCTCTTAAAATAGGATATAGGTTTTCAGTTTCATCAACAATTCTTTCTAAAACAATATTAAACATATCCAGACTCTCATCAATAAATAATTGATGATCTTTAATTCTTAAAGTTTTATTGCGACACCAGCGTTTAACATATTGTTTAAATAAACGTTTAATCTCACTTGAACTAGATAAAAATTTAGAAGCAGTATTCTTAACATTACTATCTGAATGCGTTAATAATTCTTTATATAATTCTCTTTCTTCTACATCCAAATGATCTTTTACTTTGTCTACATATTCAAAAAATAAATCGCAAGTAATTTGAGTATCACAAACTTCTCTTTCCTGAATTAATGCTGTTAAAACTTTTGCTAATTCACTAATTTTTTGGTTTTGATTATTTAAATCGTCAAATGTAATCATACTTCATCCTCCACAGACATTTATTCAGGATTTTAAACACGTGATAAAATCTAACCATATTTATATTTCATTTGTATTAAATAATCAATAAAAACCTAAGAAATATAGGCAGATTTACTTTGTTATATATCGTTTTAGTGCCCAGCTGCGTTTTAGTGCCCAGCTGAGCCACAACCGCCACAAGAGCCGGAGCCACCTGAATTGGCAAATACATTTTTAAAAACAAAACTTTGGTTAAGTCCTTCAGTTTGATAATCTATTTCGACACCTTCAAGAAAGCTCAAAGCAACAACATCAATATAGACCTTAAGTCCATTTTTTTCCCAATAAGCATCGTAGTCTGATGGTTGCTGAATTAATGTCATGCCATAGGTCATGCCACTACAACCGCCACCAGAAACAAAGATCCTGACACCTTCAGCATCTGGTTCATTATCTAAAATTGTCAGCATTTGACTGACAGCCTCATCAGACATATTTATTTCTTCATTAAGCTGGCTATTAAATTCTTGTGTCGACATAGGTATCTCCAAAGACATAGGTATCTCCAAATTTGATATGAGTAAATTATAGATGAAACTGAGTTAAAACCAAACTGGTTCATGAAAAAATTTCTTATTTTCATTGAATTTGACGCTTAAAACTCAATATTCAAATTAATTGGTTTTAAACGGATAAAAAAATGATAACGACTATTTCTGAAACAGATTTCATTTGTAAAATTGATGATATGGCAATCATTGAAGTATCAGGTGAGGATTCCTTAACCTATTTACAAGGGCAATTGACCAATGATATTAACTTAGTAACACAGCAAAGCACCCAATTAAGTGCCTATTGCACCCCTAAAGGCCGTGCTATATGCCTATTTCGTATCTTTAAAGTAAGTGATAAAGTTTATCTGGTGCTAGCGAAAGATCTCTTAGAAGCGATATATAAACGTCTAAAAATGTTTGTCATGATGAGTAAAGTTGACATACTTGATGTCACAGAACAATATTTACATTATGGAATCGTTGGCGATAAAGCAGCTCAACTTGTTACTGATAAGGGATATCAATTACCGGAAGCAATTAATGAAAGCACGAATACTCACAATACTGTCATCATTAAAATATCGCAAAACCAGTATGAAGCCTTTGGCTTAGAAAATGATTTAAAAAACCTTATTGAATTGGCCACATCAGAGTATTCTTCTGCCGAACAATCTAACTGGTATCAAGTTAATATTATCAATGGCATACCAGGTGTTTCACTAGCCAGTAAAGAGTTATTTATTCCACAAATGTTAAATCTTCATTTTCTAAATGGTATCAACTTTAAAAAAGGCTGTTATACCGGTCAGGAAGTAATTGCCCGCTTACATTATCTGGGTAAAATGAAACGTTTGATGTTCGCAATTTCTTTTCAAAGCAAAAACCAATGTCAAATTGGTGATAAAATTTATTCTCCGATTTCTAAAAGTGGTCAAGGTGCAGGACAAATTGTCTCTATTGAAGCTGCTAAAAAAAATGATGATACTTATCACTATACTGCCCTGGCAGTTATTGAATTGAAAGTTATCGATGATGATTCAATCTATTTGGATCAAGAATTTGAGATAAAAGCAGACAAATTACAATTGCCCTATGAACAAGAGTTACTGGCAAGAGAAAAAGAAGTAAATGAAAAGTCTTGATAATAATATTGCCTTAAAAGCCAGTGCCGGAAATGAACAACTGGCGAATCAATTATTGCAATTATTTATTGAGCAAAGTGCTACTTATCAAAACAATATAGAGACTTCCTTAAAAAGTGAAGACTTAATTAATTTACAAAAGGGCTTTCATAAGCTTCATGGTGCTATGAAATATATTGGTGCGCCAGTTTTATTAAATCTTGTAGAACAAGTTGATGGAAAAATTGAACAATTTGAATTTTCCGAACTAGAACGAAGATGTCGACAAATCTTTGATGAAATTGAGCAGATTAGAGCTTTAAAACACTACTTTTGAAACTACTCTTGTATAATAATGTAGTTAAGTGCTCCATACAGCCCTATATCGCCTTGTTCCACTAATTTAATAGTGATTCTACTCAGATTTTCAGACATTTTCCCTTTATTGTGCATGTGCTTAACAAAATCGTCGGTTACTAATTTTGATTTTATTTTAGCAGCAATACCACCTGCAATATAAATTTCTTCAATAGGATAATAATGTAAAGCAATATCACCAATAGCTGAAGCATAAATATCAACAAAACAATTTAATGCCTGTTCACATACTTCATCAACTTTATTAAGTCCTGATTCACTAATATACTTAGCAGGATCGGCAAGTGATAAAATATCAGCAATATTTTGCTCATAATTATCACCATAGTTAATATAACTAAAATATCGAAAAATATTAACAAGCCCTGGACCAGATAAAAGCATTTCCATACTTACTGGTGATATGCTTTGTAATAACCAGGCATGTAAATCTAATTGTTGATTATTTTCTGGAGAGAAACCGCTATGACCAGTTTCGCTGGTCAGAATACGATATTGCCCTTCAATAAAAACACGATGAGCAACACCTAAGCCTGTTCCCGCGCCTATTATTGCAGCATTGGGATTATTGACAGTGGTTTTATTATCATGGATATAACAATAATCTTCATCTGAAAGTAATTCAATGCCATAACCAACGGCCATAAAATCATTGATGAATTTTACTTTAGAAATACTAAGTTTTTGTTCAAATTCCTTAGCTTCAAGGTGCCAGGGCAAATTGGTTACTTTAGCTTTTACTTCATCAAAGACAGGGCCAGCAACACCAAAACTTGCTCGTTCAATCGATAATTTATAATCTTCTATAAATGACTGAACAATTGTAATTAAGTCTGAGTATTGCTGACTTGGATAAGTTTTACGCTTAATGTCACCATTACTACCGAGGTACATTAAACGCGTATTGGTACCGCCGATATCACCAATGAGTGTATTTAATGATGGAACCAACATCCTTGATTACAATTTCCAAATCTGTTCATTATATTCTCTCATGGTTCTATCTGTTGAGAAGAAACCGCTATTGGCAGTATTCGCAATACTCATTTTTGCCCAATTGGTTTTATCTTTATAAGCCTGAGCAACCTGTTCCTGAGCATCAATATAACTTCTAAAATCAGCCAAAGTGACCCATTGATCATGAGGGTTTAATAAAGAATCAAGAATACTGTCAAAGATACCACTTTCAAAAGAATTGAAATGACCACATTGTAATAAATGAATAACATTTTTAAGATCTTGATCTTCTTCTATATAACTATGAGGTTGATAATTCACTTTAAGGTTTTGAACTTCATCTGCTTTTAATCCAAATAAAAAGAAGTTTTCTGCACCGACTGCATCTAAAATTTCAATATTGGCACCATCATAAGTTCCAATGGTAACGGCACCATTCATCATAAATTTCATATTTCCAGTACCAGAGGCTTCTTTACCAGCAGTGGAAACTTGTTCTGATAAATCCGTACCCGGACAGATTTTTTCCATTTTTGAAACATTATAATTGGGTATAAAAGCCAGTTTTAATTTATCACCAACCTCAGGATCATTATTAACAACATTAGCAACATTATTGATTAATTTAATAATTTTCTTAGCTAAATCATATCCAGGAGCAGCCTTGCCGCCAATTAATACACAGCGGTTAGTCCAGTTATCAGTATCACCACGTTTAATACGATCATATAAATGAATAACATGAAGCACATTTAATAATTGTCGCTTATATTCGTGAATACGTTTAACCTGAACATCAAATAAAGAATCAATATCAAAAGTCACACCACACTCTTCTTTAATAATTTCAGCCAGGACTTTTTTATTATTTCTTTTAACCATAAGCCAATCATTGATAAACTTTTTATCTGATTGATACTGCTCAATTTCTTTTATATGGCTTAGATTTGAAATCCAGTCATTGCCAATTTTAGACGTTAATAAGTTTGTAAGCTCTGTATTTGCATGAGCAATCCAGCGTCTTGGCGTTACTCCATTGGTTTTATTATTAAATTTTTCAGGCCATAACTCATAAAAATCTTTAAACAAACCTTCGGTTAATAATTGTGAATGTAATGCAGCAACACCATTGACCGAAAAACTTGCAGCAATTGCCAGATAAGCCATACGAATATTTTTAACAGGCCCTTCTTCTATGATTGATAGACGTTGTTGCTTATCAGTATCTCCAGGCCATTTCATAGAAACCTGATGCAGTAGGCGCGCATTAATTTCATAAATAATTTGTAATAAACGTGGTAATAATTTTTCAAATAATGGTACAGGCCATTTTTCCAAGGCTTCTGGCAATAAGGTATGGTTAGTATAGGCCATTGTTTTTGATGTAATTTTCCAGGCTTGTTCCCAATCCATATGCTGTTGATCCATTAACAAGCGCATGAGTTCTGCAACGGCAATAGTAGGATGAGTATCATTCATTTGAAACACATTTAATTCAGAAAATTGACTAAAGTCATTACCATGTGTTTTTTTCCACATACGAAAAACATCCTGCAAACTGGCAGAAGCAAGAAAATATTGCTGTTTTAATCGCAGTTCCTTACCATTTTCACTGCTATCATTTGGATATAAAACCATACTGATATGTTCAGCATCATTTTTTGAAGCAACTGCTTCTGAATAACTGCCGGCATTAAAATCATCCAGATCAAATTCATCTGTTGCTGTTGAGTGCCATAAACGTAAGGTATTAACTGTTTTATTTTTATAACCTGAAACAGGCACATCATAAGGAATTGCAAGGATATTATTGGTTCCACGCCATTTAAATTTTGTTTTTCCTTCATGACCGGTTAATTTTTCAACCCAGCCGCCAAATTTAATAGTCTGAGTGAATTCACTTCTTTTGAGCTCCCAGGGATTACCATCCTGTAACCAGTGATCAGGCTCTTCATCCTGAAAACCATCAACTATCATTTGTCTAAACATGCCGTATTGATAACGAATGCCATAGCCAATAACGGGTAATTCAAGTGTTGCACAGCTATCTAAGAAACACGCTGCAAGACGACCTAAGCCACCGTTACCAAGGCCGGCATCATGTTCTATTTCAACAAGATCCTCAAGCTTTACCGCATAATTATTTAAAGCTTCTTTGGTTGCAGGTTCAATATCGAGATTTAATAGGTGATTGCCTAAAGATCGCCCAATTAAAAATTCCAGAGACATATAATAGGCTTTTTTACGATCCTTTTTGCTGTAATTATCCCAGGTACTTTTCCAGTTAGTCATTAACCTTTGTCTGATGGCTAATGACAGAGCTTCATATAAATAATTGGGCACACAATCTAAAAAGCCACCTAAATATTTGGTAAGATTTCTTTCAAAGTCCTGGGCAATCGCATCACTGCTCATATCAGGCTTTTTCATTTTAGGCATTTTAAAGTTACAGTGCATAGACTGTTTAGTTTCATTAGTATTCATAGTTTTACCGTGCATAAATTTCTATTAATTGACGAATTTTTTCTAAATGTTCAGGTTTAACCTGTTCCCAGTTAAAACGCCAGAGCCAGTTGTCCGTTGTAGTACCAGGAGTATTCATACGAGCATCGCTTCCAAGTGCTAAAATATCCTGCATAGGAATAACACATAAAAAGGATACTGATGACATCGCTAGTTGAATAATACTCAACAAGGTGCTTTCATCGACAAAATGATGGCAGCCCATACACTCATCAATAATTTGACGACCAAGATATTGGTTTAAAAATTTAACGTGATATTGTCTGCTGTGAAGCCAACCTATTGTTGTATCATTATCATGTGTTCCAGTATAGACCACATCCTGAAGTTTATAATTATGGGGCAGATGCGGATTATATTTATTGGCATCAAATCCAAATTGCAGTACTCGCATCCCTGGCAAATTATATTTATCCTTTAGCGCAAGGACCTCATCTGTAATAACACCTAAGTCTTCTGCAATTAAAGGCAGTTCATTAAATTCTGCAAATAAACTTTGTAATAACGCATCACCGGGAACTTTTTGCCAGAATCCATTTTCAGCGGTATCCTGATGGGCTGGGATATACCAACTGGCTTCAAGACCTCTAAAATGATCTAAACGTATAATATCAAAAAGCGCTAATTGAGTTGTAAATCGTTGTTTCCACCAGGCAAAATCATCTGCTAACATTTTATCCCAATTGTATAGAGGATTTCCCCAACGTTGACCAGTATCGGAAAAAGCATCTGGGGGAACACCCGCCACATAAGTCTGCTGACCATCCTGGTCGATCAAGAAGTTTTCATGACTTGCCCAAACATCGGCACTATCAACGCCCATAAATATGGGCATATCGCCATATAATTCGACATCATGTTTATTTGCATAAGCTTTGATTTCTGACCACTGGGTAAAAAATACAAATTGTTCAAAGATTGTTTGTTTAATTACCGTCTGTAGTTCTTCTGTTGCAAGTTGAAGTGCCGTTTCATCACGATGCCTGATATCCT
>JADGAU010000051.1 GCA_015231865.1 Gammaproteobacteria bacterium
TTTTAATTTCAGAAATGACTGCTGGGTGATTAGCTGCCAACTTATCTTCAATAGATTTTACAAACCCGCGAACAGGCGAAGCAGCAGGAATTTGAGGAACTAAGTCTCGTAACGCAATCTTCTGGCTACGTTCCGTAATTTCTTCACGTTTACGATTTAGGATTTTAATTAATATGTCAGGAGTTTTGGGGGTCATTAGCTTTTAGTTATCAGTTATCAGTTATCAGTTATCAGTTATTTAAAACCTTGTGTTCTTTGCACTAAGTCATCAAGCTTTTGTTTTGCACTGCCATTAGCAATAACTTCTTTTGCTTTAGTGATACCTTCGTCAATGCTATCTACCAGGTTAGCACAATAAATTGCGGCACCTGCATTTAAAATAACAATATCTTTAGCGGCACTATCTTCATTATTTAGCACTGATTTAACCAAAGCCAAAGATTCTTCAGCACTATTAACAACCAAACTATTCAGAGAGTCATGCTTTAAGCCGTAATCTTCAGGATTGATTTCATAACTATTTAATTCACCATTTTTTAATTCACAAACTTTAGTCGGCGCACAAATACTGATCTCATCCATACCGTCATTGGAGTGAACAACCATGACATGCTCACTGCCTAAATTCTTTAATACCTGTGCCATTGGTTGTAGCCAGTCACTTGAAAAAACACCTAACAATTGATTAGCAGCACCTGCGGGATTAGTCATTGGCCCTAATAAATTAAAAATACTTCTAAGACCCAATTCTTTTCTTGGGCCAATGGCATGCTTCATCGCACTATGGTGAAGTGGCGCAAACATAAAACCAACGCCCACCTGTTCAATACATTGAGCCACCTGTTCATGAGAAAGATTAAGATTAACACCTGCTGCTTCTAATAAGTCAGCGCTACCGGAAGTACTGCTAACTGAACGATTACCGTGTTTAGCGACAATACCTTTTGCGGCGGCAACAACAAAACAGCACGTAGTGGAGATATTAAAAGTTTTAAGTCCATCACCGCCGGTACCAACGATATCAACAATATGATCCCCATTAACGGAAACCTTTGTTGATAATTCACGCATGACTGTAGCTGCACCGGTTAATTCATCAGCGGTTTCACCTTTCATACGCAAAGCAACCAAAAAGGCACCAATTTGTGCATCTGTTGCGTTTCCAGTCATAAGTTGCTGCATTACTTCATGCATTTGTGCAACAGTTAAGTTTTGATTTTCTACAACCTTAGCTATAGCAGCTTGTATATTCATATCTCTCCCTAAATATTTTACTCATCAGAAAGTGAATGATTATAAACTGAAATGATTAATATCTAAAGCTAACGAATTTCATATAAATATTGACCAAAGGGCCTTTTAATTTGAAAAGGTGGTACGAGCACTGAAAGAAAAAAACTATGAATTCTTTTAACAACAGTTTCAGCTTGCCCCATATAGAAATGATCGGCATTAGCAATTTTCTGTTGCATATAACGTCGGTTACCACTTCGTCTTGCGATACTTTTTCTGGTCTTAGCATATTTTTTTACAATGTCTAAATCATCTGCACCATATAAATCCAGAGTAGGTATTTGTATCAGTTCAAATAAGTTAAGTTCCTGATCAATAAATTTTTCTTCTGCTACTGAATAAGGACTAATTAAGGCAATAGCCGAGACAGCTGCAACTGGAAGTCTTAGAGAAGTTAATTTGGATTGATTAGAGATATAACTTAAGGCACTCATCGCACTACTACCATAGGCCACAACCATAACATTTCTTGCTTTTTGCGAATTTAGATAAAAAATGGCTCCATTAATGCGCTCATAAGACTTTTTATAAAATCTGTCTAACTCTTCAAAACTAGCAACCTGCTTATCTAAAATCGGTAATTGCAGAGAAAGAGTATTCCAGCCCGTGTCCGGTAACTCTGTACGTAATGGCCTAATAATGTTTTTCCAGTCAGGATGAGACTCTTTATCATGCAAAATAATAATTGTACCTCTTTCGTCCAATAAATTTTGTTTTGCGTAAAAAGCCAGATATTTTTGTTTTTTTTCTGTGCCATCTGATGCAAAAAGAGAAATCATCACCTTTTTACCAACTGAAATACTATCCCCAATTTCTTGTAACCACTCCTGTTCAGTATTCGTGGGCATTTTATTAATGACAGGGGCTTTTTTTGAAGGCTTAATATTATCTGGCTCGGATTTTATAGCTTTAAGCTCGCCTTCTTGTTTTTTCTCTACACCTTTTAAATCAGCATTCACTATGGAAGTCTGAATTAGCACTGAGCAAACAATCAATATGGCTATCTGTTTTATAGTATTTGACAATGTGGAATTAAAATTAGCTGTAAACAAAATAAATTTCCGTTAGAATATACCGTTTTATACTTTATTTAAATAATATTATGAGGATTGAATATGTCTAAAGCATTAATCGCACCATCTATATTATCGGCAGATTTCGCTCGTTTAGGAGAGGAAGTTGTCAATGTTTTAGATTCTGGCGCTGATGTGGTTCATTTTGATGTCATGGATAACCACTACGTACCAAATCTAACGATTGGCCCATTAGTTTGTGAAGCGCTAAGAAAACATGGTGTTAAAGCAGATATTGATGTGCACTTAATGGTTAAACCCGTCGATCGTATTATCCCTGATTTCATTAAAGCTGGCGCAAGTTATATTACTTTTCATCCTGAAGCCAGTGAACATGTCGATCGAACTTTAGCAATGATTCAGGAAGGTGGATGCAAATCTGGTTTAGTCTTTAATCCAGCAACACCATTAGACTATCTAAAACATGTATTGGATAAAGTTGATGTTGTATTACTAATGTCTGTTAACCCAGGTTTTGGTGGACAAAGCTTTATTCCAGAAACATTAAACAAGCTACGTGAAGCTCGTAAAATCATTGATGCCAGCGGCCGTGATATTCGTTTGGAAATTGATGGCGGCGTTAAAGTGGATAATATTCGTGAAATAGCTGAAGCAGGTGCAGATATGTTTGTTGCAGGTTCTGCAATATTTAATACCTCCGATTATAAAGCAACAATTGATGCGATGCGTGCAGAACTTGCGAAGGCCGGAAAGTAATCAATGCTAAATAAAAGACCTAAAATGATTTTAATCGATGTTGACGGAACACTAGTTGATAGTGTTCCTGACCTGGCCTGGTGCGTTGATGAAATGATGAAACAATTGGGTATGCCAATTCATGGTGAAGATAAAGTTCGCAATTGGGTTGGTAATGGTGTTGAGCGTTTAACCAGACGAGCTCTTATCGGTCAGTTAGATGGTGAACCTGATGATGAATTATTCAATAAGGCCTATCCCATTTTTCTTGACCTTTATAAAGACAACACATCAAAGCGTAGCTGTTTGTATCCCGGAGTAACAGAAGGTCTGGAATATTTCAAGGAAAATGGTTATATACTTGGTTGTGTAACGAATAAAGCTGAAGCATTTACCCTTCCAATTTTAAAAGATTTGGGAATTTATGACTATTTCCAAAGTGTTGTTAGTGGTGACACTTTAGAAAAGAAAAAACCAGATCCATTACCATTAACCTATTCAGCTGAAAAATTAGCCGTAACACCTGAAGATTCTATGATGCTAGGTGATTCAATGAGTGATGTTAAAGCTGCACGTGCTGCAGGCTTTATGATTACTTGCATGTCCTATGGTTATAATCATGGCGAAGATATCAGGGATTACAACCCTGACTTAGTCATCGACTCAATGGCTGAATTAATCGATATTTTACCAACTTTAAATGATTAAGTTATAACATGCCAGGTATAAACGACAAAACCTATAGTCTTACAAAGCGATGGTGAAGCTAACTATGTTTTTCCATTAAACTATTTGTTGTTTTATCCTTATATTTATCAGGTTTCACATGCTATCACTTACCAAAGAAGAATTTTCAAAATACGCCAGGCAAGGCTATACGCATATCCCTTTAATCAAAGATATACTGGCTGATCTTGATACGCCATTAAGTGCCTATCTTAAATTGGCGAATGAACCCTATACCTATTTGCTTGAATCAGTACATGGGGGTGAAAAATGGGGGCGTTATTCGATTATTGGCCTAAAGTGTCAGCAGCATATTCGAGTGAAAGAAAATATCATTTCACACTATGAATTAACTTCTGAAGGCGAAAATTGTATCTCTGAAATTGAATCTCAAGATCCATTAGCCTGGATTGAAGATTATCAGCAGCAATATCATATTCCTTCAATCTGGAATAATGACAATGATATGCCTCGATTTCTTGGTGGTTTGGTTGGCTATTTTGGATATGAAACCATTAAATACATTGAGCCTCGTTTAGCTAAAAATCAATCTGAAAAGAAAGATGAATTGCAAACGCCAGATATTTTTCTGCTAATTTCCAATGAATTAATTGTTTTTGATAATCTTAGTGGGCGCTTGTATTTAGTTGTTCATGCTAAAATCCCCTCATCACCGGATCAGCAAGCAATTGACAATGCCTGGAATAATTCTTTTACCCACTTGGAAAGTTTAGCCAAAAAGCTTATTAGTGATTCAGCTTGTGTCCAGAGTTCTGATGCTTCAGCTAATACAATTGTTCAAGAAGATGATTTTATATCTGGATTTACTCAAGCAGGCTATGAAGCTGGCGTTAACAAAATTAAACAATACATTACCGATGGTGATGCGATGCAGGTGGTATTGTCACAACGAATGACAATACCTTTTAAAGCGCCACCGATCAATTTATACCGTGCATTGCGTAGTATTAACCCATCACCTTATATGTATTTTTTTAATCTGGATTCTTTTCACATCGTTGGAGCTTCTCCTGAAATTTTAACTCGTGTAGAAGATAAAACCATTACGGTTCGCCCAATTGCAGGAACACGCCCACGTGGAAAAACGGCTAAAGAAGATAAAGATTTAGAGCTTGATTTACTTGCTGATCCAAAAGAATTAGCCGAGCACTTAATGCTAATTGACTTAGGGCGAAATGATATAGGTCGTGTTTGTAAAACCGGCACGGTTACGTTGACTGATAAAATGATTGTTGAACGATACTCACATGTCATGCATATTGTTTCTAATGTTGAAGGACAATTAAATGATAATACTTCCGTTATGGATGCTTTAAGAGCAACTTTTCCGGCAGGTACGGTTAGTGGTGCACCTAAAATTAGAGCAATGGAAATAATTGATGAATTAGAGCCTGTAAAACGTGGGATCTATTCCGGCGCAATTGGTTATTTTTCCTGGACCGGAAACTTAGATACGGCTATTGCAATTCGTACGGCTGTTATAAAAGATGAAAAACTTCATATACAAGCAGGTGCCGGTATTGTCGCTGATTCTGTTCCAAGAAATGAATGGGATGAGACAATGAATAAGGGCAGGAGCATTTTTAGAGCAGTCAGCCTGGCTCAATGTAATCTTGATACTGACTGTAATAATCCATCTCAGAAAAAGAAGAAGTAAAGGAGAGTAAAATGCTGGTTATGATTGATAATTATGATTCCTTTACTTACAACCTGGTACAGTATTTTGGTGAACTTGGTGAAGATATCAAAGTATTTCGTAATGATGAGATCACGGTTCAGGAAATTGATGCTTTATCACCTCAGCATATCGTTATTTCTCCTGGCCCCTGCACGCCTAATGAAGCAGGTATATCAATTGAGACAATTAATTATTTTGCAGGAAAAGTACCAATTTTAGGCGTTTGTCTTGGACATCAGAGTATAGGTCAGGCTTTTGGAGGAAAAATTGTTCATGCAAGAGAAATTATGCATGGTAAAACGTCTCCCATGATACATAAGGAACTCGGCGTATTTAAATCGTTAAAATGTCCGCTAATTCAAACTCGATACCATTCTTTAGTAATAGAAAAAGAAAGCCTGCCTGATTGTCTGGAAATTACAGCCTGGACCGAAACAGAAAAAGGCGAAATAGATGAAATTATGGGGGTTAGACATAAAACTCTGGCAATTGAAGGTGTCCAGTTTCACCCCGAATCAATTCTTAGTGAACAAGGTCATGATATGCTAAGAAATTTTTTAGCCATCTAATAACACTTTATCCATACCCAATCTTAAAATTTTTAACCAAAAAAGGGCGCTAAAAGCGCCCTTTTTTGGTTAAAACAATAAAAACTCTTTTTAAAATTCACCTGTTGCAGCTGCAGTCATGATTTCAATCATTTGCGCATTAATTGTAATGGCAATTGTTCTTAAATCATCAGGTAATTGTACTTTAGAAATTAACATATCCAGGTTAAGAGTCAGTAACCAGTATACACCTTTCTTATCCTGTACTAAAGCGATACGACAAGGCATATAAGCAGCATATATTGGATTGAATTCAACCATTTTAATTGCATCTTCAGGATTACAGAATTGGTAAACTTCTAAATGGTTATGATTTAATCCACGCGCTTTTAATTCATCCGAAACTGGTAAATGACCAACCATTTTCATATTTAACTCTGCAGCTTTAGATAACATAATCGATACAGCATCCTGAGGGCTAATGCCTTTTTTCAAAGACATTTTCAATACCGTCTGACTAATGTCAAAGATTTCTACCTGAGGTTCTCCATCTGGATTCGCGGATGCATTTTGGAAAATTGCTAAAGCCAATAGTAAAGTCGTTATTAATAATTTTTTCATTATAATTTCCTAATCTATTCTATAAAGTTAACTGTTAATCATCTAATGTTGAAATATAGGCCAAAATACTTTGAAGTTCATCTGCAGTATATTCCTTAAATGTTTCATCATCTTTATCATTATCGTGATAACGCTCTTTAGCCTTAAAGATCTCAATTTGACTAGCTAAGTAAGCAGTATATTGACCAGCTAACATTGGTGCTCCTTTTCGTGCAATACCTTCAGCACGCTTACCATGACAACTTTTACAGTCTCCACGGAACATTTTTTTACCTTGTTTTACATCACCTTCTGCTGTAGGAATATTTAATGTGTATTCTTTTGACTTTAAATTAATACTTCTGATATAACCAGCAACATCTTCCATATCAGTTTCTGACATAGTCTTGATGCGTCCAACCAGAGTCATAGTGAGATTATTTCTGACTCCTTCTTTGTAGTCTTCCATTTGCTTAATCATGTAGTCTTCACGCATACCCGCTATTCTTGGATACTTACCATCAATAGTACCTTGTGATAATTGACCATGGCATAAAGCACAAGAACGATGTAACCTTTTGCCATTCTCTAGATCAATAGCTTGAGCCGCAAAACTGGCTAATAACACCCCTAAAAGTACACTTAAACGTATCATGTTTTCCCCTCTTTAAAAATTATACAACTAAAGTCACTTAAATTAATCCGTTAAATTTATCATAAATAACCTACCCTGAAGAAGTTAATTATATTAAAAGTGTTCATTTTTCTTTTCTGCTGATGTAAATTATTTCCCTGGTATGTTTAAAACCAGAATAGAAATGGCTAAGAACAAAGTGGCAACAACAATGGAAATAATACTTTCATTACCCATTTTTTTATATCAACTTACCTCTCAGACATGGTAACATAACTTCTTTGCTTTTCGCCTTTATAATATTGGGTAGGTCTGAAAATTGTATTATCCGCTAATTGCTCACGCCAATGGGCCATCCAACCTGCACTTCTTGCTATAGCAAAAATCGTTGTAAATTGATCTTCTGGTATTCCCATCTCTTTGTAGAGCAGGCCTGAATAAAAATCAACATTTGGATAAACACCTTTATGACCGAGACGATCTGCACAAACTTCTTCAACTCGTTTCGCAATATCAAATAAAGGATCGATATCGCCACCTTTTTCCTCTCTTAATTGTGCAATAAGGCCTTCTAAAATGGTTGCTCTTGGATCCTTAGTTTTATATTCTCTGTGCCCCATTCCCCAAATAACGCGTTTACTCTCTAGTTGCTCATCAATATATTTTTCTACATTATTAACATGACCGATTTCTCTTAGCATGGTTAAAACTTTACTATTCGCACCACCATGTAATGGGCCTGATAAACAGCCAATAGCCCCAGAAATTACGCTATAAGGAGTAGATAAGGTTGAACCATTTACCATCACTGAAAAAGTAGAGGCATTAATAGTATGTTCAGCATGAAGAATTAAACAAACATCTAGAACTTTAGCAAGAAATGGCTCGGGATCATTACCATTTAACATATACAAAAAGTTTTCCGCATAATTTAGGTCATCTCTGGGCTCTATAGGGTTATATCCTTCCTTAATGTGTGTCCATGCAGCAACCATCGTTGCAATACGACCTAATACTTTAAAAGTTGAGGTGCGAGTATAATCCAAATCTGTACAGACATTGCTTCCAGTTAAACATTCACTGCCAGGATAAAACATGGCCAAACTGGAAACGGCTGTTTGCAGCATTGCCATCGGACCTGCGGAACCGGGCAAGGTTTTCATTAAGTCAATAATATGATATTGAAGATAACGATTCTTATAAAGCTGTTCACTAAAGTATTTTAAACTTTCAGCCGATGGTAATTTTCCATCTAATAGTAATAAGGTGGTTTCTTCAAAAGTACTATACTTTGCCAAATCTTCAATAGGATAACCCCGGTACATTAAAATACCGTTTGCACCATCAATATCAGAAATTTCAGACTCAGTAGCAGGTACTCCCGCAAGACCACGAACTCGTTCAGCCATAGTTATCTCCTACTTATTTGTATTAACTTTACGATAAGAAGAACTTTTGATTATGCCTTTTTGTTAGATAAAAGTATATAATTTTGCATATAATCCAATATTAAGAATAAAAAATGCGCATACTCCACACATCAAATTGCCATCTCGGCAAAACACTCGATCATTATTTCCGATTAGATGAACAACAGAAAGTTATGCAGGAAATTATCCACATTGCAGACTCGCAAAAAGTTGATGTTGTGCTGATTGCTGGGGATATTTTTGAACAATTTAATCTCTCGGTTAACGCAATTATTTGAAATCTTTGGCATAAATTAACCTGAATATTGGATAAGCAAATAGGCAAGGTATTTATTCTTATCTGAAGCTCAGGTTAAATTAGAAAATTGTCCTAATTCATTTCGTAACTTCACTTGCTGATAGGCTTTTTTAAAATATGGTTTTAAATTTTTTTTTAAATATTTTAAGGCGATATTTTTATCCATTTTTTTAATAACACAAAATATAGCCAGCGCATAAGTAATATCAAACTGAGATAAATAACTATTCCTATCAAATGTTTCCTTCTGACAACTGCCGCATGACGTACTTTTATAGTTATAGGCACTATTCGCCTGTATCACACCAAAGCCCATAAACACAGCTAATACTTCAGATAATTGTAGAATATTATCAGCAACATCCTCTGGTTTATTGGGTACATACAATAATAAAAAATAACAAAGGGTTTGAGCGAAATAGCCGATCATTGCCTGAGGGTTTCTAACTTGAGCTGGATGATAAAAAATAGGAAGTTTTATACTATCATAAGTTTCAAGTGACTCTGTTTTTTGTCCTCGAAGCGCCAATTGCATTTCTGGAAGCTGGATAGGCTCGATTTGACAGGCTGATTGTTCAATTAATTCACAGGGAATTTCCTGCATATGCATGTATTCCTTAACTTTATCTAAGGTAGCTTGTGCCAGGTTTTGATTACCACCACTAGGAATAGGAAAAAATTCATCATTGGGTAAAATTAAAGAAGTCTGGGTATAAAACAGATTGCTATCAAGCTGCTGCTCTGCCCATAAAAATGTATCAAATAACCAGCTAATGGAATCTTCATCTAAAACTGGTTTTGATTGAAATAATGAAAACAAATTGTATACCTCTTTAATATTCCCTCCCCCTTAAATGGGAAAGGAACTTATCTGTGCAACACTTAAAACACACAGCCAATTGAAAAAATAAACTTTACTACTATATCATGAGATAAATTAATAATTAACAGGCTTAACTATGAACCGCTTAATAATGAAAATAATTTATCTAATACCTTTCATCCTGACTTTAATGCTGTTATCAGCTTGCGGTAATAAAGTTGATGATCAAGTTTTAATTAAGGCTCATGAGGCTTATAATTCTAGAGAAGCGATAATAATTGATGTAAGAACTCCCGGAGAATATAAAGCTAAACATATTTCGGGTGCCAGAAATTTTCCATTACAATCTTTGCCCAAAGATCTAAGGAAATTACCTAAGGATAAACAACTAATACTCTACTGCCGCAGCGGAAACCGTAGTGCAACTGCCGCAACATTTTTAAAACACCGGGGATTTGAAGTATTTGATGTTGCTACTCAAGCAGAATGGGAACGTGGACAAAAACTCATCATAGACCATGCTAAACTTCAAAGTAGTCCTAAATAAACCGAAAAATATAATCATCTGTTTTTGTTAAGATAATGCTCAACCGTATTAACAATGGCCTGAGTTTGTCTGTCTATTTCAATATTAACCTTATTTCCAACTGCTAATGAAGCAAAAGTAGTCGCTTTAAGAGTTTCAGGTATCAGGTGAACCGTAAAACCGCCCTTTTGAAAAGTTTTTACTATCGTTAAACTTGCTCCATTAATGGCAATAAAGCCTTTATCAAAAATATATTTCATCCATTTTTTAGAACAATCAAACTCAATAATGGTATTATTTTCGGGTTTAGTAATTTTTTTAATTGTCGCAGTCATATCAATATGACCAGAAAGCAAATGTCCTCCCAGTTCATCACCTTGTTTAAGCGAACGTTCAATATTAACGCGACTATTTTTTTTAAGTGAGCCCAGTGTCGTTTTATTCATAGTCTCCTGCATGACATCAAATGAGACTTCATTTTTATGGATACTGGTAACAGTCAAACAAACACCATTAACTGCAACACTGGCTCCAATTTTTAGATTTTTTATCCTATTTTTATTGAGTTTAACCACTAATGTTTTAAGGCCAGGTTTTGAAATGACCTTTTTAATTTTTGATGTGTTTTGAATAATTCCCGTAAACATAATACTCCTTAACTTAGGATAAAAATAATTGTGGATTTTATCATAGTCATATTAGGGCCTATAGCATTTTAAATTTCTACATTAATTTTAAATTCCTACATTAATTTTTAATCAACCAACTTTATATTTTATCTAGTTAAGAATATAATAAATTAATTATAAATATTAACAGGATTATTCAATGAATAATAAAACTGAAAATACAACTTGCCGTTTTTGTGGTATTCCTGATGATCATCCACGAATGATGATTAAAGGTCAAAAAGGGTTTGTACTATGGGATAGAAATCCTGCCAGTGATGGTCATTGTGTTGCGATTCCCTACCGCCATTTTGACAATTACTTTGATATTAATGATGAAGAAGTTGATGAGTTATGGTCATTAGTAAAACAGGCCAAACAAATTATAGAGGAAAAATACCATCCAGATGGTTACAATATTGGTATCAATGTTGGTGAAAGTGCAGGGCAATCGGTTTTTCATTTACATATCCATATTATCCCAAGATATAAAGGCGATGTAGAAAATCCAAGAGGAGGCGTTCGTGGCGTTATTCCTGATAAGAAACTATACAGTTAGTATATTGCATGCATGCAGAACAAAATTAAAAATGGAATCTTCACAAATCTTATCTTCATCCGTATCTTTTTATTGATAATCCTGTGACTTTTTTCAGGTTAGCTTATTCAGGTAGTAAATAAAACCAGAAGGGTTGTTGCTGACTACCAAGATAGCCTAGATATTGCCTCTTTTTAAATTTACCATTACTGTCCTTTAAAGGATCGGTTTCTACCTCAGCAGAGAGCGTAAATGGGTGATTTAATGGGATACCGGCCTCTTCTAAATGAATGGCAACTTCATAATGGCGATTCCCATGTATATCACTTGAACCAATAGCATATTTATATATGCCCCAGTCGCTAATAGCATACTTTTTCCAGCGCTCTGCTTTTGTATCAGGCTTATCTCCCGGCCAATAAATTTTAGTTTGGCGTATACTGGTAATGCGCTTGCTTCTGCCTAAATGGATTCTTTCATTTGGCATTTTGTCAATTAATCCAGCATGTAAATAAACTCTGAACTGATCATAGCCTTTATGGCTTAATTCATCGCGTGCATCACAAGAAATAAATAGCCACTTGCCATCAGATTGCAAATAGACGGTTGTGTCTTTTTTTCCACCAATTTCTAGGGCCAGTGACTCTGACCATTCGCTTTGCTCAATTTTTCCATCAATAAGAGTTTTACTGACAGTGCGGGGAATGGCAAATAATTTATGTTGTTTGGGTAAGCTTCGACTAGCCGCTAATTGAGAACGTATGGTTTTAATTTTCCTTTCTAAGAGTGAATTATCAAAACTTCGACTACTGCTGACGTTACTTTTTCTTTGCTGGTAATTATGATCATTGAGCTTTTCATTATATAAAGAGACGAAGGTGTCGCCAGGCTTAATCTCAGCGATATAGTCATTTTTATCAATCTCTAATGGCAAAGGGCTTAACATCGGATTATTCTGGTTTATTTTAATAACGGATTGCTTGGTTTTAATTTTAGGTAAGGCTTCCTTTTTGGGCTTAATGACTGGCTTAGCTATTACTTTTGCTATCGGTGCCTCGATCGTGGGTGTACTTTCTTTGCTTATTTTTCTATGCTCTTCAACGGAAACTCTATCTTGCTGCTCTTCAGCATTTTTCTCATTAGTCTGATAAAAAAAGAACCAGAAAATGGCTGCACCAAAAATAATAGCATCAACAATTAAAAAGACAATCAAAGCAGATTTTGGAATGGATTTAGATGTTGAAGATAAAGCTTCTTTACTCTTTTCATCGAACATCCACGGCTTATCCCGCATTAATTGAACTAAGATTTTTTCGACAGCAGTTTTGGCATCACTTAAACTGTCACCCGTTGCTTCTCGGTAAAGCTTAATTGCTTCTATTTTTTTTGCCTTAAAAAGAGCTTGTTCAATTTCGTAAGTTTGAGTTGTATTCAGATGCATTGTTTGGTCCTTAAATAATAAAGGGATCAGGTAAAATATTGCACTATTTTGTTTTTTAACTCAATATTGGATTCAATTATTTCTCTGGCCTTTACTATATTTCCTGTAATACCGCACCTTTTTAGTTTAATCATTATCTGTTTGCGTATTTTCATCCCGTAAAAGGTCGCTGACTAACGTTGGAATTTCTATAGTTTTGTGCCAGTATTCATTGTGATAGTCCTTTTGATAATACTGTCTAGAGAAACAATATTACATCATAAAATCGCTATTAATTATAATGAAAATAAAAGCGGACATTTTAACTTTGAGTTGACACTCTAACTAGGCATAAACAGACAATTAGATAAATAAAAAAACTTTGTTAAAGTTAATATTTATTGTCTGTAGATACAACTCCTAATTGTAATACTTACTAATTAACGTTATGATGTTTAACAATATAGCATAGTTTCAGTATTAATCGTATTGTTGATATAAAATAAATAAAGCATTATAGCAACTAGCGATGAACCTAAATAGATTCAAAATATTATTTAATCCGTATTATACTAAACCAAAATGATAATTATTTAACATATTACTCAATGCTACGATTTATACACATATACAGCCTGGCCTTAAGCCTTATAATTTTAGGGGTAGCAAATGCTTCTGAAAAAACACACTTGTCTATACTCACCTGGGCTGAATATATCGATCCACAAGTAGTGAATGCTTTTTCTGATAAATTTAATACTAAAATAGATTTTACCTATTTTGAAACCGATGAAACCCGAGATGAATATTTGATTCGTACTAATGGTGCAGGATATGATCTAATATTGGTTAATAACTATGCTCTCGATATTTACAAACAACGAGACTGGTTATTGCCCTTAAAGACAGATGATATCCCAAATATCAGCAATATTGATCCTAAATGGTTGCCTGAACTAAATCAGACTATTTATGCAACTCCATATACCTGGGGAACGATAGGAATTGCCTATCGCTCAGATTTATTCGAGAAGCACCCTCAGACATGGATGGATATTTTTAAACCTCAAGCCGAACTTAGTGGAAAAATTTTGATGATAGGCCATTCAAGAGATCTTATTGGCATGGCAGCAAAAGCTTTAGGTTATTCTATTAATACTAGTAACAATAATGAACTGCAGGAAATTTCAGAACTCTTGTTAGAACAAAAAACTCATGTAAAAAGTTATTCTTATCTGTCGATCAACGAAAAATCAAGCCTGCTGAATGGCGATATCTGGGCTGCACAGATATATAATGGGGATGCTGCTGTATTACAAAAAATCAATCCGGCAGTTAAATATTTATTACCTATTGAAGGTTCAAGTTTATGGATTGATTCATGGGCTGTGACGAAAAAATCTAATCAACCTGAACTAGCTTATAAATTTCTAAATTTTATAAATCAGGCAGATCATGCAGCAAAAAATGCTGAATACACTGCCTATGCAACTCCAAACAAGGCGGCAACAAAACTACTGCCAAAATCTTACCTTGTAAATCCAATAATCTATCCTCATGATGAGGTTTTAAAGAAGTGTGAATATAATAAGTTGCTGCCTCCACGCGTACAGCGCAAATGGAATATGATTTATAATGAAATTACAAACTAAGCTAGCTCTTAAGCACTTACGTTTACGCAGTAAATTATTATTGCTCTTAATACCGATTATTATTTTGCCTCTGTCCGGTCTATCCTATATTGCAGTTAATCAGCTTAATACTTTGACTGAAAATAATGCCACTCGTGAATTTGACCGTCTCCTAGAACAATATCAAGCAGAATTTAATACTTTGATAAATACTGCTGTTTCCAATATCCAGTTATTCAGTCAATCCAATGAGCTTAAAAACTATATGCAAGTCGAGGATGAAGGAGAACGATATTGGTTATTACAAGCTTCATTAATGAGACTTTTTTCAAGTTATCAAAAAGCTTTTCCAAATTACTATGAAATTAGAATTTTACTTCCCGATGGTTTTGAAGATACCAGAGTAATTAATAATAAACATTTACATAATGTGACTGAGAATGAAAAAAATACTGATCTCTTTCATATGATTCACCATCAAATACCGAATACCCCCTCTCTTCATTTTCAGACTAACCCGGATGACAATAAACTTATCCTTCATGTAGGATTAGATATCAGGCTTGTTAATTCTGATCAGGATCCTATAACAGCAAAGAAAAAGCTGCGTGGATATATGATTCTTACTGTGAATCTGGAAGAATTCTTTTTACGCTTATCAAAACAAAAAATTGGACAACAGGGATACTTTTTCGTTATTGATAATCAGGGCATTATTAAATATCACCCCGATGCCATGCAGGTGGGAAAGAAAATTTCTTCTTTCCAGCTACTATGGGATAGTGCTAATGCTATCAAAACAAGCCTGTTGGGTATCCCTAGTTATATAAGAGGATTTAAACAAAATAACCAATTAATGATCATAGCTTCAATGCCAACTCAGGAATTACATACGGATTCAAATAAACTATCACAGGCAGTTTTTATTATCGCGACAGTATCTGTGTTAGCAATAATGATTGTCACCTTTTTATTATTTAATCGATTTTTTCTTGTTCCAATAAATAAGCTACAAAATAAAATGAGGATATTTGCACAGAACAAAGAATTAGATGATCCTCCCCTTCATTTTAGTAGGGATGAATTAGGAGAACTTGAACGAGACTTCTGCCATATGGCAGAGCAATTACGAGAATCGCATTTAAAAATTGAGTTTCAGGCTTATCATGATCATCTGACCGGAGTGATTAATCGAGTACAATTAATTAATATAATAAACCAGAAATTAGCAGCTCAGACAATACAGCCTTTTGCTTTGTTACTGATTGATATAGATGGTTTTAAAACTATTAATGATATTATGGGACACCGCGCTGGTGATGATTTGCTCATAGTTATTGCACAAAGAATAAGGAATCTTGTTGATAGCTTTGGTAATGTCAATGGTATAAATAAAGTAAGTCTTGCTCGTCTGGGTGGGGATGAGTTTATGGTAATTTTAAACAGTTTTGATCAGCAATATGATATTGAGCAAATTGCTCAATCCATTCTGGCCCAATTTACCCAGTCATTCATAGTAAAAAGACAAAATATATATGTAGGTGCCAGTATTGGAGTTGCCAGTTACCCTGCGCATGGAAGCAATACCGAGGAATTAATGCATAATGCTGATTTAGCCAAGCTTACAGCTAAAAGCACTGGAAAAAATCAGGTTGTTTTCTATAATACTAATTTAGAAGATACAGCACGTGAAAGAGCTGTTCTTGAGCACTTATTGCATAATGCAATGGATTCATCCACAGAGCTCTTTATGACTTATCAGCCTAAAATGCAATTATCCAACAAAAATATTAATTCGGTTGAGTCCTTGATCCGCTGGAAACAGCCAGAGAAAGGCTTTATAGGCCCTGATATTTTTATCCCATGTGCTGAAGAAAATGGTCAAATAATTAAACTTGGAGAGTGGATTTTACGTACTATTTGTCGGCAGGCTTGTAATTGGCAGCAACACTTGAACTATAAAATAAAAATAGCAGTAAATATTTCAGCACAACAGTTAATTCAACAAAACTTTTTAAACATGGTTTCAACAATTTTGAAGCAGGAAAATTGTCCTTCAGAGTTAATAGAATTTGAAATAACAGAGACTAGCATGTTAAATCATGATGAAAAAATCCGAAATATTCTTAATAAAATAAAAGAGTTAGGAATTGCTATTTCATTAGATGATTTTGGTACCGGTTATTCTTCACTTAGTCACTTACGTCAGTTTCCTATTGACACCATTAAAATCGATCGTAGTTTTATTCAGGAGGCGACGGAAAATAATGATGATCGGTCTATAGTTACTGCAATCGTCAGTATGTCACATAAACTTGGATTAGATGTAATTGCTGAAGGTGTTGAGACTGAACAACAACTTCACTTTTTGGAACAAATCGGTTGTGATTTTATTCAGGGCTACTATCTTAGCCGTCCTGTTTCTGCAGATGAGTTGGAACACTTTATAAATCAACAGTGATAGAAAATTACTCTCTAGCGAGTGATTCTTCTATCTAGCAACTTTTGTCTAGCTAACACCGCCTCTTCAAAATTATATGGGGAAACTTCAGATAGTATTTCTGGCATCGATTCAAACAAGCATATATTCAGAAAATTAATATAATAAGCTTTTAACAGTAAAGCCAAAATAGTGAAAATACAATAGCAACTATTAATATGTTGTAATACTAATCAAACGGCTTCAATTCATTTAAAAAAAGTCAATACTATCCAAACCATCATTATCAGTATGGCTGCTTACCTCCGAAGATTCTGCAGTCCCTTCTTTTTGCGTTCTCATGTCAGTCATAATGGCAGAAAATTTTTCTTCCAGTTTTGAGCCTTCACTAAACAAATCATCGACTTCACTTCTACCACTTTCAGCTATAGCAACCAACTCATCTTCTTGCTCAACACTCAGCATGGCCATTGCGCCAAGCTGATTTAAATTATTGGTTATATTGGTTGCCACATTACCAACAATTTTGGATACTTTAAGGTTTAACTGGAAGTTTTGTTCACGATATTCTTCTAAAACATGATTAAACTCATCCACACTTTCAATAGCATTAAAACCCATTTCGAAACCATCCATAAGCAAAGCCAGGTTGTCAACATCAGAGCCAACTTTATTGACCAACAGAGAGGCACAAGTCCAGTTAAAAACCGCTCTATTATGACCAAATTGGAAAATTCTAGCCTCATTGGCGGCCATTTTTAAAATATCAATATTCATTTGCTCGGTATGCTTAATACCATCAGAAATAAAAAAGTGATGCTTATCACTATGGATGGATAAGGTACAACGAATATCAAAGGAACGTGTGACCGTAAATAATTCATCACATAGGGCATTAATATCCTGACAAAAAAAGCTACGCTGTAAAAAACGACAAATATCATAAAGCTTGGCATTATCGGTTTGTAAATTTAACATTGCATCTGTCACTTCCGACAAATCGCCCTGATGCTTTAACTGGTCATGATGCTTCTCAATGGTATGCTTAATCATGGAATTAAACATGGGCTTAACATCAATATCACGAATAGACTCGATATAAAAAAAGTTAATATTTTTTTTAATTTCGATGGTTTTATCACACATTAAGAAAAAAACAGGAATACCACTAAGCTCAAGGCCTTCTTTATAGCCTTCCTGACTGGGTGAGGATAAGGAAATGATAATCAGATCAACCGTTGTTTCTAAAAGAATACTTTTAGCTTCATTATAAGAATCGCAAAAGACTAGGTGCTGCTCATCTAACATGGTAGAGAGCAGATCCTGAGAGCTACAGTTATTATTGACAACTAAAATTTGATGGGCTATTGACATAATGGTTCAAAGGATAGGAAATTTAATGACACTTTGCAAGATATAAAGCATTACTTTAGGAAAATTTGGTGAATTAGTTATTTTTATAATTATTGGCAACTCCTATAGCTGACTCAATAAGATGGTCTCAGTAATCATCTGAAATTATTTTAGCGAATATCACAACTGGGTTAATATGATGGATTACATAAGAAGATATATTGAAGCAACAACATTTTTAACTGATGAGCGATGTGATATCAATGAATTGTTAAATACCACTGATGATGAAGCTTGCTCCATTGCTAAGGCTATTGTCGATATTGGCGTGCCAACTGTTATTATCTTTCTTGGTGGTAAAGAATTTGTCAGAAAGTCACGTAACTTTAGCCCTATGGAACTTATGCGAGAAATACAACGACCTTGGGAAATAATGCATAGCTAAAAGACAGAAAAAAATGGGTATCATTTTGTTTAAAAAGTCTTACAATAAAAAATGAAATAACTAAAAAATTATGAAATTTTTTAGTTATACATCTATACTAGATAAAACCTTAAGATACATTAATCATGTTTTACAATATTTGAATATACCCGTATATTTGAACAAAAGATTATCGGTATAGAAAAGTAATTTTTAGACGATAATAAAGATTACTGCATTGCAGACGTTGAATTGTAAATGGGAATAAAGATGAAAATTTATGTGTTGATGATTGCTATGATTTCACTACTTACCAGTGCCTGTGTTTCAAATCATCCATTCTCCATTGTCCCTCCGCCCTCTGCAAATAAAGATAATACTCATATTATTAACAACAAAGTAATTGAAACTATTGGCTATGGCGCTATTGATGTTTATAGAAACAAACCTTTAGGGCAAAGAAAATTACTGGCCATTCGTAGCGCAAGACTTGATGCTTACCGAAACCTGGCTGAACAAGTCCATGGGTTTCGAATTAAAGGTAGTACCACCGTTAAAGATATGGTCGTTCAAAGTGACCAATATAGTATTATGTTTGATACGATCCTTAGAGGTGCGCATATCGATTCTATTACAGAAAAAGATGGGTTCATTGAAGCTCATGCAACATTAACCTTGACACCAAGATATACTTTTTGTTTATCTAACCTCGATGAAGTCTGCTTAAACTCTTCAAATCAATATCAATCTGAAGTTATTGTTGTTCAACCACAACAAGCTCAAACTCAGCCATCTGGAAACTATGGATTAGGTATTTTTCCTGTGCCTGCCAGTCGCTTCCATATTGATTAAAAAATTATCAATTATTGGTTTATCAACATCAACAGCTAACTTAGTCTTTATTTTGAATAGACACCAAACGCTAAACCTTTCGTCTTAGTTATTACAAAATAGTAATTATTATGTTTAATCCAACTCCATATTTATAACTTTGAAATCCTTAAATGATTTCTTATAGAAGGAGTTTGAATTTTGAAATATAAAAATTAGCTATACCATGGCCTAGGATTCATCCGATAATACGAATGACTCCCTCACTAGCTACAATGGGGAACGACTAAATTGTGCAACCTCGTGTCGTACTATACTTTATGAGTTATTCATAAGTGTATTATTTTGAGCGTTAATTTATTCGGTGCTTGAATGCATCGGTTGATTAACTTAATTTATTTTCCATGTAATTTATACCACTAATCTTTGAAAAAAATTTCCAAATATCAGCGGTATAGTTCGTTAATTATCGAGTACTACAATATTGTCAAACCCTTCCTGAATAAATATAAAAGCAGCAAATTGACATTGTTCTTTGTTTTCACAAATAATCAGGTAATGAGCATCTTTGTCCATTGTTGATAATTCATTTCTTAGTTTATAAAATGAAATTTCTTTTGCTTGTTCAAATTCATTTGCTTTTTCATACTCTGCAACAATATCTTTATTGGCTTTATATAATTTTATAGGCTGATAACCATTCTGGATAAATGTTTGAGCTTCAAAAAAATCAACAGAATGCAGACTGGAAAGTAATAACTGAATTTGTTTTTGTTCTATTCTAATTAGTTGTCCATCTGTTTTCATAACAATACCAACATTTCTGGCTTGGCACTTCACTAGGGCTTCCTCACCAAAAAACTGACCAGAACTGAGTGTATTAATAATAGTATTAGTCTTTAACTCTTCATTACTTTGAAAAACATCGCATTGTCCTTTTTTTATCATATAGTAATAGTCAGGTTCATCTCCCTGTTGAAAAATCGTTTGACCTTGCTCCACTTTAATAAATTGATGACCTTCAAAAAAGGCTCTTACCAGTTCACCAAAGGAAAGTGAATCATTCAATTCACCATCTTTGCTATTTGTTTGCACACTCGCCTGTTGTTTATTTTTACACTCTAAAGAACGTTTCTGGGTTAAATCCCATAGTTCACAATCAATCTTAGCAAGGATAACCTTGTTAATAGCAATTGCCGAAAACAAACGTGGTTTCAGACGTGCTATCTCTTCATTGGCTAGTTCACTTCCAGCAATTATTTTTGTTTTTTTCCCATCTTTTGCAGTCAGTTCAATGGTTCCTTGCAAAAGATAAATATGATTAGATTCATCATTTCCAATATCGAAAATTTTACTCAAAGAGGTATATTCATAATAATCAGTATGTGATACCAAATATTGAAAGGCTTTCTGAAGTAAGTCATTTACTTTATCCTTGTCTCGAAAGCGTATAATTAATTCATGAACAATATCGGTATAGTATAATAATTTCCCAGTTTTCTGAGCTTCTTTTAAAGCAACTGTGGAGGACTGATTATTAACTAACTGCATTAGTTTACTATTTATCATATTAAGTATGCACAGTGTTATTTATTATAATTTTATTCATAACTGATTGTTTATTGATAAAAAACCTGAAGTGTGGATTGTTATTAAATTTACTCTAAATTACCCCCCCCCATACTAGATATAAGTAAATTTACCTTCGACTATAGTGTAAATTAAAAACTTTTTCAAATATTTATCAGGTATGATATAGATAGACGAGTAAAACAAAATCTATGTTGATGTATCGTAAGTAAGAGATTGAAGTAAAAACCAGGGACGTAGCCATTTTCTGGGAACAATTCAGGTTAATTCAAATACTATGTAAATGACGTCCGTTTTAGGCAGTGAGCCAGTTACTAGTAATGTAGGACAAGAATAGACAAAGTGGTTTCTGCCAGGTTACCAAATATACAGCCAATATCTAGCTTAGTCTAAGCCCTTTAAACTTTCTCCCACTCAAAATCGCTAATATTTTTCTCATTACTATCAAAACAAATACCCACAATAAATATATCTTTTTGCTCATGCTGATATTTCTGAAAATACTGCTTTTGTTTAACTTGTGCCAGTGGTGATTCTTTACTGTCCACTTTAAATTCAATAATCACAGTTCGCTTTGGCAGCTTAATGGTTAAATCAATTCGGCCTTTATTGGTTGTATCTTCGGCAATACAGGGAAAGCCCAGGGACATAAAATAAGTAAAAATAACAGAGGCATAATGCCCT
>JADGAU010000052.1 GCA_015231865.1 Gammaproteobacteria bacterium
CCAACCGCATATCGTTTACCATCCGGACCATTTTGATAGTCAAAACTAGCGCTACCATTACTTAATGATCCTGCTGCTGCCATATGAGCCTGTTCATGAGCGCGAACTTCTTCATCACGCTTTTTAAGCTCTTCAATTTGTTTTAATTCATCGGCTGTGTACTGCTCAGTTCCAGAAGCACTTTGAGTTTCAGTTCCCGTTTCAGTTCCAGAGGTAGTTTTAGACTCTTGACCATTTCCTAATTTTTGCTCTTCGCGCAGCTTTTCTTTTGCTTCTTCAGAAATAGATATTTTTGTTTTAGGTGCAAAGCTTTCAGCAGTACTTCCAGTTTCATAAACAGGTAAAGAGACAGCTGGACTACTTGATAAACGGCTGGCTGGAATGGTTCCAAATTGTGGGTATTGGTCTGAATATTGGTTTTTTACAGACGCAGAACCACCTTGCATTTGCTGCAGCGGTGCTAATGAGTTGTATGCGTTAATTCCATCAGACATAAATATAATTCAATTTTAATTTCTACTATAGTTATTATAGCGTCTATTTTGAAATTTTTTTTATATTTTTTTGAAATTTTTTACTTTTCGTATAATTTTATCTGTTTTTGCTTATGGCAAATATTAAAAACCAGGATGATTTATAGTGGATAGAATTTTGATATGTTATAATCTTCACCTTACTATACCAAATAAATAAGAGATAACATCATGACTAAAAACACCAATTTCGTTCCCCAAAGCTCCTATACAAAAGAAGAGTTACTTCAGTGTGGACATGGTGAAATGTTTGGCCCTGGAAATGCTCAACTTCCTGTACCTAATATGTTGATGATGGATAGAATTGTTAATATCACTTCTGAAGGTGGTGCCTATGGAAAAGGGCAAATCACTGCGGAATTAGATATTACTCCTGAACTTTGGTTTTTTGATTGCCACTTCCCTGGCGATCCAGTCATGCCTGGCTGTCTTGGTTTAGACGCTGTTTGGCAATTAATAGGTTTTTATTTAGCCTGGTTAGGAAATCCCGGACATGGTCGCGCATTAGGTGTTGGCGAAGTAAAATTTACGGGGCAAGTGTTACCCAGCGCTAAAAAAGTAAGCTATAACATTGATTTAAGTAGAGTTATAGCCAGAAAATTAGTGATGGGTATTGGTGATGCTTCTATGTCTGTTGATGGAAAAGTTATTTATACCATGAAAGATTTAAAAGTTGGATTATTTTCTGATACTTCGGGATTTTAAAACAGTGTTAAGTGTTAAGTGTTAAGATTCTTAACTCATCCACCTTAAAATTTCCAAATTTTAGATAATGGAAAAATTGCTTGTTCCTGCACCGTTTGGGCGTTATTTAGCTGCCCTATTCTATGACTGTCTATTGGTATTTGGCTTATTGCTAATTGCTTCATTCGTTTATTTAATCCCATTCCTATTGCAAACAGATAGTACGAATAAAGAAAACCTAAGCACAACCGCTTTTAATGGTGCACTTTATAAAACTTATATTTTGTTTATCTGGTTTGCCTTTTTAGGTCGCTTCTGGACTCATGGTGGACAAACACTGGGTATGGCAGCATGGAAAATTAAGGTCGTTAAAATGGATGGCAGTCCAATTACTATCTGGCAAGCTTTGCTAAGATTCTTAGCTGCCGCCGCACCTTGGATTAGCGTGTTCTTTCTTTATTACCTTATGAATAAAAACGCTTGGTTAGAAAGTTATAATATCTGGGTCGTTCTGTTTGGACTTAGTGGTATTTTTTCTAGCCTAATCGATAAACAGAAATTAAGTTTCCATGATAAGTTTTCAGAAACCCGCCTCATTTTAACAACAGAAAAAACCGATAAATGTTAGTCTTCCTTGTAATTTTCCGGTGTTTTTCCAGCCGCAACATAGGCAAAAGCCAGTACTTCAGCAACCACATAATAAAGACTTTCCGGGATATGTTCATGTAAATCCAGTTGCGATAACAAGACGGCTAAATCAGGATCATGATGTATCGGTATGTCATGCTCTTTAGCTAAACGAATAATTTCTTCCGCTAATTCATTTTGTCCGGTTGCAATAACACTGGGTGCATCAACATAATCATAATTTAAGGCAATAGCCTGAGCCGTTTCTTTTTGGTTATTATTATTTTGACTAGACATGTAAATCCACCAAAGAATCCGAAGCTTTATCCGTTGTGCTTGTTTCTGATCCTGCTTCTGAGCCTGACTCTTGTGCATCTCCTGGAATACCATGAAAAGCCTGTAGTTGAGAAATCGAATAACCTGCTTCTAAAAGGCGTTCACTTAACAAAGAAAAATTTTCCTGGATAATTGATTTTGATGAGTCTTGTTCCAACCAAAATTGGATAGCAACATCATTATAATCCAAAGTGATATAAATTCTAATTTCGCCCAATGATGGTAGTTCAAAAGCTAAATTAGCGGTCCATATCTTTTCTTCTTTTTTGTGTTGTTTTTTCTGAGCCTTAAACTTCATTTGTAAAATTTGAGTTTTATCTAATAACCTGATAGGTAATTCAAGCGAGATAGTATTTTGTTGTTCTCCCTGCTCACGAGTATTAATTTGCGTTGCCATCATCCTATTTAAGGAATTTTCCAACTGTTCCATCAATTGTTGCTGGAATACAGGAAAAGGTGATACGGGTGGAATGAACCCAAGAGGTGACTTTTGTACTTGTGCATGCTTAGTTTTAGAGGGTAGCTCCTGATCCTTAAAAGCAGGGTTTAATGTTGATTCGCTTTTAGTAAGTTGTTCCAAAGTATTGGGCAATTTAAGAATCGGCATATTTTCAAGCACGGTTAACAAGCGATGGATATTAACTCTTAAATCCATCATTCCCTGTCTATGTAAATCCATTGTTGGCGTTGTTTGCTGAGCTTGTAATTGCGCTTGAAACTGAGTCATATTTTGTTGTAATTGGGCAATTTGTTGATTAAATTGCTGTTGTGCTGCTTGCAATGCCTGAGGCACATTACTTGTCTGTTGTGTTTGAATATCCTTAAATTGCTGTTGATATTGTGCAAGCACATTTTGCATAGGTGCAAGCAACTTAGGCATCAATTCAGGGTTACTTGAAAGTTGCTGTAAAGATTGACTCAATACCGTATGCATTTTTTGCAATAAAGTCTGGCTATCATTTTGATTTAAAGGACTGATGTGTACTTGAGAAAACCATTGTAATTTATTTTGAGCACCATCAAGTCCACTATTGATAGACATTTGTAATAAACGTAGCAAACTGGATTGAACTTTTTTGTCTGCCTTATTATTTGAAAGCGCTTCGTATAATATTTGATTAATGACTTTTTCGGGTATCGCTTGTTTCTCATTAATGACCGGTAATTTCAAAGCAGTCGTTTCTTTTTCTGTTTGAATCAAGCGCTGTTGAGTTTGTTGAATAATCGCTGAAGATAATTGTTGAGCGGGTATTGAAAAGTTTTGTTTATCCGCCATTTGGCTTAACACTTGTGCAACTCGTTGTAATTGCTGCTTAGCTTCATTCTGATTAGCAGGTGCTGGTTTCTCTAACTCCTGAGCTAAGGCCTTTGTTGCATCAACTAAGGCTTTATCATTAGACTGGGATAAAATAGACAAAGGTATATTGGGTAAACTTTCTTTAACCGCTGTCAATAAGTTTTGAGTTAATTCCTGAACTTTTAACAGCTGTGTCTTAGGTAGAACAGTTGTTCGCTCAAGCTCTGAAGCAAACTGTTGTAAAACTTTGATCGCTCTATCGGTATTTGGTGATTGAGTAAATTGTTTAATAACGGGATCTTTGACTAAACTATCTAAGCTTTTAATCGCATCTGAAACAGAAGAAGTAATAGCCTGACTTTGGACAATCATTTTAAGTTTTTCAAGAGAAACAGGTGGTGGTGTGTTCTGTTTATTAGTATTTTCTAGTTTTAAATCGAGCTTCTCATTAATAAGCGGTAATTTAAGATCACTAATATCTTTAATTACCTGATTAAATATTTGTTGATTGACTACCGTCGTTGATTGTTGTGAAGTTATTGAACTGTTGCTTCGATCCGCCATTTGAGTTAACACTTGTACAACACGTTGTAATTGCTGTTTGGCTTCATTCTGGGTAGCAGGTATTGGTTTGTCGAGTTCTTTTGATATTGCTTTTACCGTATCAAGCAAAATTTTATCATTAGGCTGGGGTAAATTTGCCAGGTTCTCTTTAATTGATGTTACTACTTTCTGGCTTAATTCCTGAATCTTTACTATTTGCTCCTTTGACAAAACAGGGGTTCGTTCTACTTCTATAGCAAACTGCTGCAATACTTTGATGGCATTAACTGAATTAGTGGCTTGAATGCTTGGGTTCTGTACACCTTTAGAATTCAAACTAAGCTGCTTCAGGGTATCAGAAACCTGAGAAATCATCGACTCCATCTGTTTATTTGATAAGACACTCTGATTTGAAAGCTGTTTAGGTTCAATTAATTGACTTAACTGAGATAAAATTTCAATTTTAATTGTTGATTGCTGATTTAACTGAGACAGAGCTAATTGAGATGAAGCACCTTGTTCAGATGAAGTTACAATTTGACTAACTAAGTGATTAAATTGATTAGCCACAGTAGGTGCTATATCAATTTTTTGCGGACTTGTTTGAGCTAAGGTTTTAGCTAAAGCTTCAATACTTTTAAGCGTTTTAGTTATAGATTCAAGTTTTTGAGTATTATTCTGTATTGTCTCTTTTGGAAGCTCAAACTTAACTTCTTTTTCAAGAAACAAGCCTGATGATTTAACCGCATTTAAGACGCCCTCTTTAGTCGAAATTTCCTTTTGTTTCATAAAGTCAGAAACCAGAGTATTAACAGCGTCTATAAAAGCTTTAGGATAATTTTGCTGTACACTTGGTTTTTGTAAATGTTGATAAATGGTATCAACTGATGACATTAATTTTGATAACGGCTGATTCGTATTCGTTAATTTAGCTTCTGCCTGAGATAATTTCTGACTTTGCTCCGGACTTAGTCTTAAAACAAACTTTATATCCTGGATATTCCCAGCATCTTTGACTGAAACTGGAACTTGCTCATTCTTAGTCTCAGGTGCTTTACTGATAACTTTTTCTGCATTTTGTTTTTCAGTATTTTGAATCAATGTACCTTGCATAGCATTATTTTGAATTGTATTACTTTGATTTAATTGCTGCATACTTTTAGATAATTGAGACAGTTCTTGCACTGTCTGTTTAATGACATCAAATCTATCGTTTGTTTTCTCTACAACTAAGGCTAATTGCTGGCCTGCTTTTAAATCCAGATTTGCAGAAGCAGGATAAGTCAATGTTAATTGCTCACGATTGATTGCGACCGTCACCTGTCTTAAGTCTGGTTTGCCAGGAACTTGCTCACTATTGGAAACAACGGTTGCTTTTACAACTTGACCATCAAACCATTTATCCATGGTTTGTGCAGACACATTATTAACCTGGGAGGCGATTTGTGAAGTTAATTGTCGATGTTCCTGTTGAACTTGTAAATTTAACTGTGAATGTACTGTCGGTAATTTATTTTTTAAATTATGAAGAACTTTAGTATTTTGAACAAATTCGGTCCCGGCACTTGCAAGCTTTTCGACGGTAACTTTAACTAAGTCTCTTGCTTGAGATAATGTCAGTGGTACATTTTTTTTATCGCTTTTAAGGTCAGCAACTTTTGATTCCGAACCAGACCTTACTGCTTGTGCTTGTGAATCTGATTTAGTTGGTGTTTTTTCGGTTGTTGTTGATGTGTTCGCTGATGCAGTTATGGTATTTGAATTCAATGTCGAAGAAGTAAGCGTCGAAGAAGTAAGTGTCGAAGAAGTATTAGAAGCAGTTGACTGTCTAGTCTTTTCCTCTGTAGCTTTAACAGCATCTTGTTTATTACGAGCTTGAATTTGTGACGTTGATTGCTCTTTTCCGACAATTTTCTTTTCAGTTACATTATCACTAGTTGAAATAATCGTTGCTTGAGTCATTAAAGAACCTAATCAGTGAGTCAATTTGTCACATCTATGAAGACATATTTTCATCATCTTCATAAAAACTATAATACCGCCATGGACAAAGGGATCATATTGTTAACGTTTACGTCAATTTTATTACTTTTCATTCTTACCAATTTTGCTTGGAAAAACTATCAGGGCGAAATTAGTAATCATGTAGATTTAATAGCAAAAAGTGACGCCAACTGTTTAGTTAATCTTAGCGCGTGTGAAGCAAGTTTTCAAATAAACAAGAATGTAAATAATGAAACTAAGACTTATCTCAAAAAGCTGCAATTAAGCATTAGTCCTACACCTATGCCACTATTAAAACCTTTTCAGATAAAAGTTAAAACTGAATTAGAGAAAATTAAGAGCGTGTTTTTAAGTTTTAAAGGTAAAGAAATGGGCATGGGACCTAATCGTATCAAATTAGAACGACAGCAGGATGGTTACTATATGGGTCAGGGAACTTTACCTATTTGCACATTCGACACCATGAACTGGGAAGCACAAGTTTATGTTCAAACAGATAAAAAATTATTTTTATCCCTTTTCAACTTTGTCACCTACAACAAATCATAATGAAGAAACTGAATTTTATTTTAATTGCGCTTACCGCTATTTTGCTGATCTGGGTGGTCAGTCATTTATACCAGTCAAAGGCAAAGCAAACCCAAATTATTGGTCCATACCCAAATGTTAAAGGTGGAGGGTTTACGCTTAATTCAAATAAAGGTAAAGTTTCATTATCTGACTTTAAAGGCAAGGTGGTTTTAGTTTATTTTGGCTATACCTGGTGCCCTGATGTTTGCCCAACTAATCTATCTTTAATGGCAAATGCTTTATCACAATTAAATGCAAAAGAACTTAACAATGTGCAAGGAATTTTTATCAGTGTAGATCCAGGGCGTGATACGCTTGAAAAGTTAGAGACATATAGTCAGTATTTTCATCCCAATATCATTGGCCTAACAGCCTCTAATAAAGAAATTTCTGACATCGCCAAAAAATTTGGTGTTTCTTATCGGATTGTCAAACAAGAGAAGTCTGCAACTGAATACGTTGTTGATCATTCCTCAGTGACCTATATTGTTGGAAAAGATAACCAATTAGTTGAAATTCTTCCACATGCAACAGACTCTGAAACGATATTATCAAAAATTCGTTTTTATCTGCAAAAATAATTTATTTAATAAGGAGCTATTATGTCTCAATCACTATACTTACGTTTAATCACAATGCTTTATCTGACATTATTTTTTTCAATTATTCAACAAAATGTCTGGGCCGGTAGTCATGGTGCAAATAAATCAGTAATAAAAATAATGAATCCTTATGTTAGAGCGGTTCCTCCTGGTCAACAAAATAGTGCTTCATTTATGCAATTGATTAATAATAGTGGAAATAATATTGACGTTATAAGTGCTGAAAGTGATATATCTAAAGTTGTCGAATTACATACGCATACGATGCATAATGGTATGATGCAAATGCGTCAGATCGAAAAAATTGCTATCCCTGCTAATGGTAAAACAGTTCTTAAACCAGGTGGCTTGCATGTCATGCTAATCGGACTTAAAAGTGAACTAAAAATTGGACAAATGATAGAAATCAAACTAAACTTTAGTGATGGTAGCGGACAAAAAATTACAGCACCCGTTAAAGAAATTATGATGAAAGGCATGATGAAACATAAAATGGATCATAAAATGAATCATGGAAATCATTAAAATACCTTAATTCAACTAATAAGTGTATAACCAGATTTGACACAGGACTCGTTATGGAAGTTAATGCGACACAAGGAATTATGCAGGCTCAACAAAGCCTTAATACTAATGCTGCAAAAATTTCCAGCAAATCTGCGATGGAAGGCAAAACTGACATTATTGAGCCTCAAGTAGAAATGCTGCAAGCAGAGATTCAATACACTGCTTCAGCAAAGATGCTAAAATCCAGTGATAATATGATGGGAACTCTGCTCGACGTCGTTTCTTAATATTTCTTCAAACGTGTTTCTTTTCAAACGAGTTGACATTATCAATAAAACAGAGTAAATTTCACACCTTCTTTTTGGGGCTATAGCTCAGCTGGGAGAGCACCTGCATGGCATGCAGGGGGTCAGCGGTTCGATCCCGCTTAGCTCCACCAATAGAATCAGATAGTTACAATAATTCTAAACCTAACAAACATCTCTATAACTTCAACTAGGTAAATATTTAAGTAAACATTTTTCAAAATACGTCTATTTTGATCTTCTGTCGTCGGCAATAACACGACAACGTATAGAAATGCGAGTGGATAACCAAACTAAACAAGTGATATTTGAAAGACTCAGATGTATCTATTAACATTTTTGTCAAGTTTATATCAATCCAGAACTTTAAGACCTGCAATGACTTTATTTAACTCAGTCACAAGTTGTAATAATAAGTCTTCAATATTATCCTTGCTTTCCTTACAAGCCATTTCAAGTTCCAGTGCTAGCTGCTGAGTTACAGTCATCCCTAAAGTCGCTGTAAGGCTTTTCAATGAATGTGCTTCACGAGTTGATGCATCGGGATCATTATCTAATAAAGCAGCGCGAAATCGTTGTTCAAAATCAATTTGTTTATTACGAAAACCCAGTAATATTTTATGATATAGCTCTGGCTTATGACGTAATGTAGAGTCTTTAAAGGAAACACCATAAAGTTGTCTGAGTTCTTGTATTTCTTTAATTTCATCAACTGTTGACACCACCGCTGACTTAGATTTTTTATGGTGAATCCACTTAGCCATCGTCATCAACATTTTATTAATATCAATGGGCTTAGCGATATGGGCATTCATACCAACCGCTAATACTTTTTCGATATCATGCGTCATCGCATTTGCCGTCATTGCAATAATGGGTAAATCTTTAAACTGATCTTGTTTACGCAATTCAATGGTTGCCTGATAACCATCCATAATAGGCATCATACAATCCATTAGCACGCCGTCATAAGTTAAACCATCAACACACTCCTGCTCGATAAGTTCTAATGCCTCCTGACCATTATTTGCCACTTCAACAGCAATACCCCGTTCTCGTAGCAACTCTATCGCAATTTCCTGATTGATGGCATCATCTTCAACCAATAAAACCTTAGCACCACGTAATTGGTGTTGTGAATAAATATCAATTGATGGGTTAGTTTCAGTCTCAGACTCTATAGTCAAATTTTTATCTGCTTTTTTCAAAGCAATGGTAAAATAAAAACTTGTGCCAACATCTTGCTCACTTTCCAGCCAAATCTTTCCACCCATTATTTCACATAAGGATTTGGAAATGACCAGGCCAAGACCGGTACCACCATATTGTCTTGTCGTTGAGCTATCAGCCTGAGAGAATGACTGAAATAAATTTGTCTGCTGCTCTATAGTCATGCCAATACCAGTATCACTCACAGAAAATTGAAGCTCTATGGTATCTTTAGATTCATTAATAATTTTTACATCAAAATCAATAACACCTCTTTTAGGCGTGAATTTAATGGCGTTATTACCTAAGTTAGTCAGAACTTGACGTAAGCGTAAAGGGTCGCCAATAAAGGTTCCCTCACAATTATCATTACATCTAAAAACCAGGGCAATACCTTTTTCAAGTGCACTATGGCCAATTAAGGTATTCACTTCATTGAGTATGCTATCTAAATTAAATTCTATTGCTTCAATTTCTAACTTCCCTGCTTCAATCTTGGAGAAGTCAAGAATATCATTAAGAATGCGGAGTAAATTTTCAGCCGAAAGGTGGGCTTTAGTAATATAATCTTTTTGCTTTTCCTGATTCTTAGCATTTAAGGCTAAATGAGTCATTCCTAAAATACCATTCATTGGGGTACGAATTTCATGGCTCATATTGGCTAAAAATTCACTTTTAGCCTGATTGGCAGATTCTGCCTCTTTTTTGGACTGGTATAATTGTGCTGTTTTTTGTTTTACCTCTTTTTCCAGTTTGAGATGATAGTTTTTATGAAATTTTTGTATCTTTAATAAAAAGCTAACGATTAAGAAGGTTATAAATAGGCCGCTAACAAAAGAAATTATAGGTGTGTATCGAACATGAGAATCCCAAAAAGCAGGAGCAGGTGTTGTCAACATTAGCCATTGCCTTCCAGATAAATTCAAAACAAGTTCTGTTGAAAAGTCAGATTCTGCAGAAGATTGCATCTCCTGTATAGAAAATGACGCTATACGAGAACGGGATTGATGAAAGTATAGCAATTGTTGGCCTTTAGGCAGACTTTTATCATAAATGGCAAAATCCAGACCGATAGAAGCACTATCTTTTAATGAATTTTTCAGTAGTTCCTGGATATTTATAACACCTAAAGCCATCCTCTTTACATTATCTGATTCAGCAACTTTAGGCTGGTCATGTATATGCTCACTTTCAGGTTTATGTTTATGACTGTATTCAGGCTTATTCAGTAGAACTGGCTTAAAAACCAACAAATGATACTGTTGATTAATTTTTTCGATTACAGTAAAAGCTTCCTGTTCATGATGGCCCTGAATTATTTCTTTCTCACTAGTCGAGCTTTTAAAACCCGCTAAAGTCGAATAATCAAAACCAACGGGAAAGGCTTCCTGCTGAGATTCAGAAAACTGTTTTATATAAGTATGCTCATTATCCTGTGTATTTTCTTTTTTAAGCCAGTTGAGTTGCTTAATACTATTATTATGAAATAAAATTCCTTCACTAAAGGTTTTAAATTGGTGTTTATTCACTCTTTCATAAGCTTCAATAAAATGACTAATGGAATCAACCGCTTCAAATGAACGTTGAAATTCATGTTGAATTTTGTTGGCATATTCAGCAGACCAACGGTTTAACTTAAGATTAAAATATTCATGTTTGTTATCTCTTGTAACCCAAAATAGCATTGAGCTAATAACAATTCCAATTAGCATAGTAATAGTGATTACTGAATTGTTTCGATGAATAATCAAGTGCTTGATAATGAAATATCCCTAGATGAGTCCTCCCTATGCTATTAAATACACTATATTTCATAGGTTGGTAGCTTTGCGTACTTGCCTTTGGTACAAGATTGCCTTTTATCAAGAAGAAAAAATTATAATAAAAAATAGATATATTATCAATTTATCGTATTTAAATTGTTGCCTAGTAGTTAAACCTAAATTGGTTTCACCCGCAGGGGGCTATTAATAAAGTCAAAATAACCCAAAAATCTTTCCCTTAATAGGGCCTATCTTTTGGTAACCTTCAGCAAACTAGTCATTGTCATAACGATTCAACTGCAATTCCAGAAATATCGCCTACAGCTATAGCAAGAAATTATGGTGATAGTTCGCTTTTTAATGTTTAACCGATGTAATAACCTAGTCAAAAAAATTATAACTAAGTTGAAAATGAACACCTTCGTCCTGTAAATTACCGGATTGCTCTTTGATTATGATAGATTGGTCAATTTTTCTAGCCAAGATTAAATTAAGATTTAATCTATTAAGTTTGTACATTAAAGACAAACCTGCTGAAGATAGAAAGTCCGCTTTCTCATCAATATTCCATGCTCTTCCAAAGTCTATAAAAGGTATAATACTAAGCTGCTGCTGAGAGCTTTGTACTAATGGATACTTAAGTTCCAGGTTTAAAAAATAACCCTTGTCTCTTAATAACTGATTCTCTCTATACCCCCTGACACTATTAGCTCCTCCTATGGGAAGTGCATCGAGGTTTAAAAGTTTATCATCAGTCAATTGCGCTGTTGCACGCATATTAAACTGCCAATCGGTCTTATTTAATCGTTGTGTTAGATGAAATTGTCCAATCCAAAATACAGATTTCGGCTGACTATACCGTTCAGATTCCGTTAATATTTCATCCTGTAAGTTTGATTTACTGCGTGTAAAAGTAGAACGTAAAGCTAAAACTTTTGAATTACTTCGATAGCTGTATTCCTGCCAGAACCTAAGACTATTAGCTTTAACTGTACCAGTTGTTTCATTTGCCAGAAAAGAAAATGGTTGTCCTGCTACAGTGGTTTTACTTTTTCGGCTTAAGAAATCCAGTCCTATACTGAATTGATGTTGCAAATTATTTATCAGGCGATGGCTAATCCCGAATTGTTTAGAAGAAAGTGAATTTTCAACATCAAGTTCACTCATTGGTTCTTCAATCAGTTGACTAGCACTTTCATCAAAGATGATCGATATATCTGTCCCCAGATAATTCACTGGCATATCCCATCTTATGTTACCATCTAACGTTTCTTGCTCCTGAATAGGCCTTGTTAACTTTAAAGCAAGTTTATCACCTTCCTGTGTCAAATTTCGCACGAATGCTTCAATCCCATAGACTTCCCCTCCAGTAGACACTGTTTGGTGATTGTTAACGTAGGCAACAACTTGATAAGGTCTATTAAGTTCCACATCCAGATTCAATAAAGCCTCGCCACGATTATCACTTGGAGTAATACGAGCATTAAGCTTTTTTAAAAGCGGATCATCCAACAATAACTGGAATCGATTGCGTAAGCGGTTAACATTCAAAGGGCCATCATCTGAAAATAATAAACGCTTTGATAAATAATCCGGATTAAGTCTCCCATTACCTTTAATGAGGACCTCGGATAGTTCACCCTCTATGACTTTAAAATATAAGATCCCTTCAGGTGAAATCGGTTTAGTAAAAATAACTCCGGAATTGATATAACCTTGGTCAATATAATAACGGCTAAGTTTTTGTCTCAATAATTCCAGATCTGCTAGTGACACTGGGCGATCAATATAATCTTTACAGCGATTGACTAATACTTCATTATCAATAACCGTGTTACCTTCAAAAACAACTTTAGTAAGGCTTACTTTTAGTTGTGCTGTGACCTTTGGTATTTGTGGGATTGGCACTGTTGGCAAATCAAAATACTGTGTATCTTTTTTTGGTAAAAAATCTGGTTGTTGTAATTGAGGTAAATTTAACCCACGTTTTATTGGTATATCCTGAGCAATAACACAATGATGATATATGATACCAATCAATAAAATAGAAATTACCTGGAATTTTAACCTCATGGCTGGCAGCCTCCTCTATCATCTGATGAGACAGGTTTTCCATCCAGGTTGACAGGATCTCTTCTAGAAGTAGATAAATAAGCTTTACCAGTGACCACAAAAGAACTGCCATCAGTCACATTACAAGGACTACGACCAAAATTTCCAACTTCAAATGAAGGCGTTGTTAAAGTTCCTAAAGTAGCAGTAAGATCAATTTCAGGCGCTGTTATATCAATATCACCACTCACCCCATCAGGGGCCGCTGCTTGAATAACATTATAGCCAAACTGATTGTCTGGCTTAAATTCAAGCTGTTCATTACCACCGCTATACAAAGAATTACCCGTTGAGGCCAATACTGGTGTATCAATAATGATATTTCCACCCAATGCATCAGCAGCGGCCGTATTAGCTTGAATAAAGCCTGTTTTAAGAGCTAAAGCATTGGTTTTGATGGAAATATTTCCACCATTGCCTTCGGTACCTAATACAGAAGTCGTGGTTTGCGAATTTTTAACAACTAGAAGTCCACTGCCGTCAATAGCGATAGAACCACCATTACCATCTTGAGCACTGGTACTAATAGCACTTGAGTTAAGATCAATCAAGTCTGTGAAGTTAATTTCAATATTACTAGCGGCGACATTAGCTGTTGAAGCTGCCGTAATTGTGGAATTGGTCATCGATAATTTTCGGGCTGAAACTTTTAATACCGTAGGAGTCAATATGCTCGCATTTTCAGCCAAAGCAAGATTTCTTAATGATATAGAGGAATAATTTCTCATAGTCAGATCATTATGGGCGATAACATCCACTGAACCAGTCTGACCTGACGAATCAGCCTGAGCAGAGCTCGCTATACCGGTAAAAAATTCAGATTCCTGACCATCTAGCAATGCATTCTTAACCGCTATAGTTACTATGCCAGCATCACCTTCAGCCAGAGTGGCACTTGCAATACGGCCACCATTAAGGATTTGTAATAAATCATGGATAGTAATATTTACATTACCGGCATTACCAAGGCTTCCGCGTTGTGCAGAACTGGTAATAGCACTTTCTTCCCCTCCCCCATTAATGATCAGATTATCAGCATCAATATTTATTCTACCCGCATTTCCTTTTGCAAAGGCAGAACTTGAAATTTCACTACCATTGATCACTTGTAATAAATTATCAATAGTCACATTAACATTTCCAGCATCACCAATACTTCCAGGCTGAGCAGCGCTGGTAATGCCAGTTAAAAATATTCCTTCATTATTCTGTCCATCAATAACAGCATTGCCCGCATTAATATTGACTGTTCCTGCATTGCCCTTAGAAAAAGTAGAGCTCAAAATCTGCCCACCATTAAAAACCTGCAATAAATCACGAATATTTAAAATTACATTACCTGCCTCACCTTGACTATCAGCTTCTGCAGAACTTGTAATAGCGGTAGCACTTAAAGAACCCTGACTATCAATTAATGCACTATCCGCATTAATATTGACTGTACCGGCGTTTCCCTGTGAAAAGGTGGAACTTGTTATTGCACTGCCATTTAGCACTTGCAGTAAATCCTTAACGGTAATAGTTACGTTACCAGCATGTCCTTGACTACCGTCATAAGCAATACTACTTATAGTTGTGTATTCTTCCTGTCCATTTAAAGTTAAATCTCCGGCTTCAATGATAACTGAACCCGCATTCCCCACAGAATAAGTAGAGCTGGAAATATCAGTGCCATTTTTAACTTGTAATAATTCACTAATCATTATATTGACATTACCGGCATCACCTAAACTAGCCGGTTCTGCCGTGCTGTCAATAAAAACACCCTGGCCATCAAACAGGGCATTTTTTGCATTTATAGTAACAGTACCTGCATTACCAACTGCATAGGTCGAACTAGAAATATTACCGGCATTAAGAACCTGCAATAAACCCTGGATATTTAGATTAACATTGCCGCTATTACCGAGACTTCCAGGCTCTGCAGAACTTGCAATTCCAGTATAAGATATTGACTTATTATTCTGTCCATCTATAAAAGCATTACCCGCATTTATATTGACTGTTCCTGCATCTCCCTTAGAAAAAGTGGCACTCAAAATCTGACCACCATTAAAAATTTGTAATAAATCACGGATATCGATATTTACATTACCCGCATCACCTTGACTACCAGCCTCTGCAGAACTTGTAATTCCAGTTAAATATATTCCCTCATAATTCTGACCATCAAGAACAGCCTTATCGGCATGAATACTTACCGTTCCAGCATTTCCCTTAGAAAAAGTGGAGCTCAAAATCTGACCGCCATTAATAACTTGCAATAAATCACGGATATCAATTTTCACATTACCTGCATCACCTAGACTACCATCCTCTGCAGAACTTGTAATTACCGTGAAATTTGAAGAACCTCGTCCATCAATTAAGGCATTACCAGCATCAATAATGACGGTACCGGCGTTTCCCTGTGAAAAGGTGGAGCTTGTTATTGCGCTACCATTTAACACTTGCAATAAATCCTGAACGGTAATTGTTACGTTACCAGCATGTCCTTGACTATCGACATAAGCATTACTACTTATAATGGAGTAGCCTTCTTGTCCATTTAAAGTTAAATCTTTAGCTTCAATACTAACTGAACCGGCATTGCCAATAGAATAAGTAGAACTGGAAATCTGCCCGCCATTAAGAACCTGTAACAAATCCTGGATATTTAGATTAATATTACCGCTATTACCAAAACTTCCAGGAGATGCAGAGCTGAAAATGCCGGTAACAAATTCAGCGCCTTGTCCATCGAGTACAATATTTTTAGCGGCAATATTGACGTTGCCTGAATTTCCCTTTGCACTTGAAAAAGTAGAGCTGGAAATCTGCCCGCCATTAAAAACTTGTAATAAATCGCGGATATTTAAATTGACATTACCGGCATCACCCAAACTACCTTCCTCTGCAGAGCTTGTAATTGTAGTGACAACAGGAGAATCTCTTCCATCAATCAATGCATTACCGGCATTAATAGTTACTATACCGGCGTTTCCTTCTGAATGGGTAGAGCTTGAAATCGCACTGGAATTTAGAACTTTTATCAAATCCGAAACGGTAATAGTGACATTTCCAGCATCTCCAGCATTTCCAAAACTATTTGCATAAGAGATACTGCTTATCAATGTGTAACCATCCTGACCATTCTGGCCATCCAAAGTTATATTACCAGCATCAATAGCGACTGAACCTGCTTTTCCCTCACCATAGGTAGCGCTGGAAATTTCACTGCCATTGGATAACTGTAACAAATCCTGTATAGACAAATTTATATTACCAGCATTACCCTGGCTCCCCTCCTCAGCAGTACTTGTAATACCCGTAATAAAGTCACTTAGCTGCCCATCGAGAACCAGATTTTTGGCCACAAGACTAACACTACCAGCATTTCCCTTTGCAAAGGTCGAGCTTGATACCTGACCACCATGAATATAGATAGAATCCAGAATTGAGATGTACACATTGCCAGAATTACCTAAACTACCAAACTCTGCTGAACTGGCAATACCTGTAAATAAAGAAGAATTCTGCGCATTATCCAGTACCATATTATCTGAATTTATTATTATTTCTCCAGCATTGCCATTAGCATAGGTAGAACTTAATATTGCACTACCATTTAGTATCTGCATTTCTTCACTATTGTTTATATTTACATTACCTGCATTACCATGACTATTAGAGTATGTCGTGTTTCTAATTCCAGTAAAAAATTCACTCCCCCGGCCATCAACAATCATATTAGCAGTATCGATATTAATTGACCCGGCATTCCCCTTTGAAAAGGTAGCGCTTGTAATCTCCCCGCCATTAAGAACCTGTAAAAGATTATGGCTAACAACATTTATATTGCCACCATCGCCAGAACTATCCTGCTGTACAGTATTAAATATGCCGGTATAATAGTCAGAATTTTGTCCGTCAATTAACACATTACCGACATCAATACTTATGTTACCTGCTTTGCCTTCGGCAAGGCTACTGCTTGCAATCATACTGCCATTTTTTATTTCCAGATCTTTACCGGCAATAATATTTATATTTCCGGCAGGTCCATTAGTTTCCGTATCACTTGATATCCATGTCCTATTTTCCAATAGAATCTCACTGGCTGAAATAGTCATATCACCTGCAGCTAACTCATTAACGGATGAAGTGTAAATCCAACCATCATTCATACTAAAACTGCCTCCCCCTTTTGGAAGCTCACTATGTATTGGTACTTCTTCAGTCTGTTGCCCATTAGCGAATAAATTAATTCCACCTGATTTATTTCGTAAAATACCATTTACTTCGATATCCCCTGCCATAATATTGATAGGCTGATCAATAGCTTCCAGCGTCCCTCCTGTAAGGATTTTGATTGAATTATTTTGTCTACCTGAAAAACCAAATGCATCTGGTGCTGCAGTCGTAAAAGTGCTGGATTCACTTAAACTTGCGTTAAAGTTACTGCCGTCACTGAACTTAAGTCTGTCTGCTGTACTGACATAAAAAGCACCCGGCATATCAATACTGGCACCTTCACCAAAAGTAACACCTGCTGGGTTGATAAAGTAAAAAGCAGGTGTTCCTGCAATTGCTTGCAAAGATAACTGTCCCTGAATAGTAGAAAGTTCACCGCCGGTAACGCGACTGATAACATTGGCTAATGTAGCAGTTGAAGTGGTAAAAGTTGCGCTCTCACCCAGGTCAATATTAAAGTCCCTAAAACTGTGAAAAAGATTATTGCCAGATACTTTACCTAAAGTTTCTGGAATAGTCATATGACCACTTAAGTTTTGTACTGCGCCAACACTACCATCAGTGGTTGCAGCGCAATAAGCTATATTGGAATAAAAATTCAGTAACACAAAGACAAAAGAAAAGTATCGATATAATTTACTCATTGCCAATTACCAATTAAGGTGAATGGAGCCCAAAAAAAGGGATGTTCAGTCTTTGGGTTCCTTAATAGCGCAATTTGTGCCTGTTGCTGTGCTTTTACTTTACTTAGTCCCTGATTTAAATAACCGTTGTAAAAGTCCTCCATAAATTGTTGTGCTGCATTATCTTCCACTGGCCAGAGGGTTCCTAACACACTTCGAGCTCGAGCTTTCATTGCAGCACCTGATATTCCTAATGGCGCTCTCTCATTGCCTTCAGCTGTTTGACAGGCCGACAAGCTTAATAAGTCAATACGATGTCCGGCTTGCTGTGATTTTAATAACAGTTGTAATTGATTTAAGGTTAATAGCTCATCATGAGTAAGGATAAAGCTGGATTTAGCGTCTCCACCAAATAGACCATGAGAAGCAATATGAATTAGTCGATACCCTCCCTGGCTAGCCTGCTTACTAAAATGTTTCAGACTAAAGTTTTCATTTAATAACAAAGTTCCATGTAAGGTTTGATTTACATTAAGCACTTCCTTCTTTACTCCAGGAAGAGCTAATGCCTGTTGTAAATTAACACGGTTGCGCTGTTTTATGTTCTCTTTTGCTGGTGCTTTAGAGTCAAGCCCAGCCAAATTAATTGCACGAATTTTTCCCTTAGAAAGTAATAAGGTTCTTTGTAGATTATCACTTGAAGTATTAGCTGAAAAATCACCGGTAATGTTATCTATGGCAAGCTTATCAACGACCAGGCCGGGTTCCGATAATCCGGCAACTAGTGATTTAATCTGATTTTTATCATTCTTACCAATAGCAGTCATACTAATACCGGTTGTGGTACTTACCGCATAGTCTTCAATCAGGTAATGCTCACCATTAAATAAGGCATTAAAAGATACTAACCGTAAATTACCGCTAGGAACAATGATCAAAGTATCAGTTTGTGAAGATTCAAGCTGTGATATCACTGGAGAAAGTAACCATCGATAAAGCTTCTGACTGACTATTTTGTGCTTAGGATTTAAATTTCGAGCCTGTGTGGCAAATTGTTTAGCTGCTTCATTGAGCTCTTTCTGACTGACTTTTACCGGGTAATGAATTATTGCCTCAGCTGTTTGCAGCAATAGTTCTGTACTATTAGGCAGTGAAATAATATAAAGTATACTACTACCATTTGGCAAACTGCGTTGACTATCATCATCAATCGTATCAACTGCACAGCGGTCTCCTAAAAAGTCCTGCATTTCTGCCTGTCTAGTCAGTTCGATTACTTCTTTTACTTTATTCAGATAATCATTACGTATTGGCATGACCTGTTGTTTGGACCGGTTTAATAATAACTCCACTAAACCCATATATAATGGCTCAAGAGTTACCTTGTAACTTGAACGCCCTTGCTCATCGATAATAGGTAATTCTTGCCGGATTGCCTCAAGGGCATTAACAGCCTTTTGATATGCCAGTAGGGATTTATCAACCTGATTTAACTGCTTTAGCAAACGACCTTGACGCCAGTGCAAACTCATTCGAAGATTTTGCGCTTGCATTGGCTTAACTTTCTTCAACAATTCAAGTGCTGAATCGGTTAAAGCTAATGCTTCATTATGTCGGCCGGAATCTTCATACAATTGCGATAATAAATCCAGTCTATCAGCCGCTAACTGTGGCTGGTTTACTAGCAGGTCATGTGAAGCAAGTGTTTCAAGTGCTTTAAAACTTAGTGAGATAGAGTTATTGATATAAGCCTGATGAGCTAGATTAAGCAAGGCCCGAACTTTTAATTTGACCTCATTCAGTAGCATTAATTTTGGATACAAGTTTTTTAATGCATTTAAACGCTCACTTTCAGGTAAAGTTTGAATACTATTAAGTTCAGCGATGAGAGGTGTCTGACTATCTGAATTGGCAAGACTTTGTACTTGCTTATATAAGGATTTTGCCTTACTTTTTTGACCACAGAGCAATGCTTTATTTCCCGCATTTAAAACAGGAATATCATTTAATGAAGTGGGAATTTCTAAAGGACGGTTAGAATCCTGCGCAATTAACAGCGTCGTAATAAAAAAACTTAAAACTAAAAGAATACACTGTCTGTAGAGTCTGTAAAAAGAGGGTTTTATCATCATCACATAATCGTTAGTGGAATAATTCCATGCAAGAACAAGGCTATCAAAGCAGTAATCGTCCTTCTATAGGTAATTATGGATAGATGATTCACTTAATTAGCCTCCAGTTACCATTATATTCAAATATTTCCAATTAATTTAGACCAAATTATCCCTAAATATTCGTGAATAGCCAATTGTGTTTTTTCAATTGCTGAGTAAGAAGGGAAAAATGAAAGAATACTAAAGTTACTTTCCTTCTTTGCTCTAAAATATGTTGGTGCAGGAATTGGAGCAACGCCCTGCCCTGAAAATAGAGCTATTGAACGCTTCATATGAGATGCAGAAGTCACCAAAACAGAAGAGCTATTTTTAACAATTGGAGCAATGGCAACAGCCTCATCAAAAGTATCTTTTGGGCCCTCTATTAAAATAATATCTTTTTCAGGCACTCCGAGTGCTACTGCCATATTTTTTACACGTAACGGATGCGAACCTTTTTCTTTAGTTTTGCCTCCGGAAAAAATTAATTTGCTACCAGAATATTGACGATATATTCGTATACCTTCCACTAAACGGACAACGGTAACAGGTGTTAATTGGCTTGATAATGGAAGAAAGTTATCTTCTTTAGAGCTATGTCCTAAAACAATGATGTAAGATATGTCCTTTTGATAATTGTTCTGTTCAAATTTTAGATAAGTACGTTCAATAGGCATTAATAGTGCATTTGATACTGGATAAAAACTAATTAAATAAAACCAGATAAAAGCAATAGTAATTAAAACTTTCGCGGTCTTTTTATATTGTTTTCCCCAAAGTAAAAAAAGCCCAATAAAAAATAAAATTAAAAACACACTCAAAGGCATTAAAGATGTTGATATAAATTTTTTTAAAATAAAACTATAATCCAAACCTAACTCCTATCCGTTTTAATGATACAATTTTATTGGCAATGAAAAGTGAATTCTGTATAATCAATTCATAAATTAAAGGCGCATAGCTCAGTTGATTAGAGCACCACCATTACATGGTGGGGGTCGGTGGTTTGAATCCACTCTGCGCCTACCAAAAATACGCTAACATATATTATTTAATACACTAGCTAATTGCTTAGTCTGTTCCTTATCTAGAAAAATTCTGAACTTTTTCTGAACTGGGTAATTAAGGAGCTATATCTCTAATATTCTCTATAAATTCTTGTAAGGCATCTAATAAATGTGTTGGGGCACGATCATCCAGATAGATAATACCGCTATGCAATAAAGTAACTTTTATTATTATCTTCAAAACAAACTACACACTCTTTTTTCAAATATTTATTCTTTTCTTCATACAAGTTTAAAAATATACTTATCCCAAAAAAACAACTAATTCATTGAGCACGATATACGTTTAGAATCTTAATATAATTTAGGCAGCTAAAGTCTCGATGATATTACCTCGTCTTTGTAATAGCGTTATTCCATTTTCTAAAACCATATTTTTAACTTCATCTTCAACTGCAAACGTCGCTAAAGCAAGATGAATCTTATAATCCTGGTATTCAGGAAATAACTTCTTAAAATTAGTTAACTTACGACCTTTTAGCCTTTCAATATCATTTGGGTGCAAATGGTATTTCACTTCAACAATAAAAACATCTTCTCCATTGACCAAAAGCAAATCATACTCTTCTTCA
>JADGAU010000053.1 GCA_015231865.1 Gammaproteobacteria bacterium
GAGAGCTTTAAAGAGCAACAACCCAGTTCATTGAAAAATAAAATCCGCACACTTTCTGGAAGTGTGATACTTTTGGTAGAAGATAATCCAATGAATCAGGAAATCATTTTAGGTTTGCTTGATGGCAGTGGCATACATGTTGATGTGGTGAGTAATGGTCAGGAAGCCGTGGATAAATTCAAGGCATCACCAGACAAGTATGAGTTGATTCTTATGGATTTACAGATGCCAGTCCTGGATGGATTGCAAGCAACAAAACAGATAAAAGCCTTAGGAGCCCAGTTACCAATTATTGCACTAACGGCTAATGCAATGTTAGAAGATGTTGAACAAAGCAGGCAAGCAGGTATGGTCAAACACCTCAGTAAACCGATAGATGTAGAACAGCTTTATATGACGCTATTGGAATATCTTGCTATTAAATCAGAGATAGATGAAAAGCAAATAATTAATGAAGTAGATGATCAAATTATTGTACCGACGTTTGAAGTTATTGATGCCAATAAAGGATTAAAATCCTTAGCCGGAAACAAAAAAGTCTATTTAAATATACTTAAAGATTTTCTGGCAAGCTACAAAGACCTTAATCTTGAGAATATGGACCAGGAAAACTTTAAAAGGACAACTCATACCATAAAGGGAATGAGTGCCAGTATTGGGGCAAATGCGTTACATAACATTTCAAAACAATTAGATGAAACTCAGGATAAAGCCTTACTGCCGGAATTTAATAAGCAACTTTCTTTGGTTATGAATGAGCTTGAACAAAGCAACCTGGACATGGTTAATCAGCCACATAAAAACAAAATTGAAATAAGCAGCAATGATAAAGAGGTTTTATTTAATCAACTTCATAAGGCCCTTAATATTATGGCATATAACCAATGTGAAGCAATTCTTGAAGAGATAAATCAATATCAACTGTCGGATAAGGAGAGTGAGATGCTTCAAAAAGTAAGTGAACTGATTGAAGAATTTGACTTTGAACAAGCCGATGCGGTATTAACTTATCCTTAATTTGGTTTCATATTTCGTGTTATATAAAATTACCTACTTATGAGTAGACTTAGCGATATTGGATTTAAACATTAATCTCCGGTTAGAGTACAAAGTTGTCATACAACAATTTCAACATTATTGCACTCTTCAAAATTGTACTCTTTAAAATTCAATTGTCTTAAGTTCACAGATTCGAATAGACTTAGATTGAATTTCACAATATGAGTACATACATTTTAACCATTTCTAATCAGGCTTGGATGGGGGGAATTTTAATTAAAATGAAATCATTATTTATCTTGCTAATATTATTACCACTTTTAAGTCATGCAGTTGATGTTTCTGAAAGTGATGGCATCACAAATTTTACTTTACAACTCAGTAAGCCATTATCTGTTGACGTGTCTGTTGATTATTATACAAAAGATATTACTGCCCAATCGCCAGTTGATTTTAAAAGTTCTGATGGCACTGCTACTATTAAAGCAGGAGAAAAATCTACCGATATTCCTATTGAAATTATTGATGATACTAATGAAGAAAGTAATGAAACATTTAATTTAATAATTACTAACCCTATAGGCGTAAAATTTCCCTATGGAGTTACAGAAATATCAGCTAGTAGGACAATTGTGGATAATGATACAATTGTAAACACTGAAAAAAAGCCAGAATCACTGCCAACCTTTGATAATATCTCTCTATACTCTACTGACAGCCCCTTCAATAAAAAAATTGATGAAAATCCAGAAATCGATCCAGACTCGTCAATTAAGATACAGAGCTTGGTCGAATCCGATTATTTCCTGATACAGACCAAAGAATATTCCTCACCAGTATACTTTGCCAATAACAAGACCCCTAAATATGATGTTTATCTTCCTTGCGGTAACGAATGGGAGCTTGGAGTCACAACTCTCAAAAATTTACCGATCCCGGATTGGGCTGCACCCTCTGATGATTCTGGAGGTTTGACAGAGACTGTTTACGGTTGTGGTGAAGGAGCAGAGCAGGATAACCATATGGTCATACTGGACCTGGAAAATCGCTGTGAGTATGATTTATGGCAAGCTCGGGTAAATAACGGAATATGGGAAGCAAGCTGGGCGAATGGAATCAGTATGGAAAGTACCGGGGTATATCCATATGGAATTTCAAGCCGTGGTTCAGGCTTTTCCTTTTTAGGTGGTGTAATCTGGCCAGATGAATTGGCTCTCGGAAAAATCAATCATGTTTTAGCTATAGCCTACCCATATACTAAAGCTGGAGGACCCGTTGCACCTGCAACCGACAGTGATGGGATATCAGTAAGTGAAATGGCAATTCCAGAAGGCGCTATTATCCAGTTAGACCCTTCTTTCAATCTAGCCTCACTTAATCTTACGACATATGAATTAGCCATTGCTAAAGCTATGCAGGAGTATGGAATGATTGTTGTCGATACCAACGGCGATAGCGGAATTAGTTTTTATGCGATAGATCCTGTTAGTGCCGTTAATAACCCTTATGAATCAACTCTGCCAGATGGTTCATATGTATTATTAGATAACCTGGATGTTAAGGTTCTACCTCTTCGAGTTCTAAAACTTCCCCAACAAAACAGCAGTTGGGAAGAAGGTTTGAAGATTGTTGACACAGGATGCAATCCGTTTGAATAGAAAAAAAGCAGGGAACCATTTTCATAGCAAGAAAACTATTAGACGACAATTTACCTGACCCTAATATCCGTATTAACTTTTTTAAGATTGAGCTAAAGAAATACAATTCCGCCCATTTCTTTTAGATTCATAGAGTGCGGAGTCAGCTGCTTGAATAATATCGTGAACCTGATCAAGTGGATATAAGCTAGTATGATAGACACCAATACTAATCGTTAAGGAGATTAATTTATCTTTAAATTTAAAATCATGTAACAGAACCTGGTTTCGAATTTCTTCTAATTTTATAATTGTTTCATCTTTTTCAATTCTATTTAGAATTAAAACAAATTCTTCCCCTCCAACACGATAAATTTGATCAGAATCTCGAATAATCCTTGTAAAAAGTCCAGCAAGTTCTTTAAGGACAAAATCACCTGCTTGATGCCCATAGGTATCATTTACTTTCTTAAACCAGTCGATATCAATCATGGCGACAGCAAGTGGAATATGATGTTCTTGATAGACATGGATAAGTGAATCAATATCATATTCCATTGTTAAACGGTTTCTTAAGCCGGTTAATGAATCATGGTGAGCTAACTGTTCTAATTGTTCGTTTGCCTGTTCAAGTTTCAAGGTACGTAGTTCAACAAGATCCTGTAAGTTTGATAAAACATTTTCTTCTGATTTTTTTGACTCAACAACTTCTTTACCCATAGGACGAAAAATAAACAAAATTTCAAATAACAAAGCAAATAAGGTAGTTAGCCAAACAAATAGTTCTAAGCGAACAATTTGCTTTAATCGTGCTTCACCTTCTTTTTGATATTGATTGACCACTTTGTTTAGATCTTTAAGCAATTGTTCTGAAACTAGATCAATATTTTCAATAAGCTCTTTAACAGTATCTTTATCATTACTTTTTAAAATATTATAAGCAAGTGCAACATAATTATTGACACGATTGGAAAGACCCATGGTTCCGAAATACATATTTCGTATTTCAGTAGAAAGATCTACTTTAATATTTTCAGACAGTAAACCAGAAGATAACTGGCGATTCGCTTTATCAATATCGCTAATATGCCTGGCCATTAGTTGACTTAATTCAGTTGCTTCATCGAACATAATAAATTTCTGTTTATATAATCTATGAGCATCTAAAGCAATGTGCTGACTAAGCATCCGTTGACGTCCAGAAAGGTTGACAATATAGGCTGTACTCTCTGAATCGGATATAGCTGATTGTAATGCATAATAAGCACCACTAGACAGTAATGCTAAAATAATTACAGCCAGTAAGTATCTTCTGGTGATAGATTTATAAAGCTTTAAACTTTCTTCTGGAATCATAAACACCCAATTAGCTTATGAAAGAAAAATAAAACTATTTTTCTCTAAAAGCTTTATGGCATGATTTACATGACTTAGTGACATCTGAAAAAGTTTGCATCGAAGGTTCTTTGTTAAAAGCTATTGCTGAATTGTTAAATTTTAATAATTCAGAGTTGAATTTTTCATTTTGTGTCCAAACCGCTTCTTTAGCATCGGTATCGCCAAAGTCACTTCCTTCAGGAAATAAGGATGATAACTTATATGAGCTATCTAATATGGCAGCATTATGACCTGCTATATCTGCCTTGATTTTACCTTTCAAAATCAAACTAGAAGATTTTAAATTTAATGAAAGAATATTCATAAGATGTTGACGGTATTTGATGGTATCTTCATTGTCTGCAAAACTTGCTGTAGAATATGGAAATATTACTATTAATGATAAGAGTAAGACATGTCTGGTCATAAAAATCTCCATTTATAAATTTGAATCCTAGTTGAGTTTAGCAAAGAAACGTTAAGCTTTCCATAAAATTTATGGGAGAGTGAATTCATCTGTAGGTAGTTATTAAACGATATAGACACGCTCTAGATTAATTTATTTTTATTCAGAAAAATTGTCAAGGATGGGTATTTTAGTTCTAGCTTAAAGTTTGTTAGGAGTTTTTTGTTGGATATTCTTCTTGATTCGGATAAATAATTCATCATTTGCGGTGATAATTGTTTTTTTGCTTGTTCAAAGCTAATTTGAGGTGGCTCCGGGTAATTTAGTGCATGAGCAAGTTGGATAAAATATTCACTCATCGTACTAGGTGAAGAGTCGCTACAATTATATATACCGGGGTGCCCTTCAGTCATTGCTGCCATTATTATGGAAACTAAATCATCAGCATGTATACGGTTAGAATATGGTGATTCTGAGACATTTAAAATAGGTAGTGCTTGTAAAAGTCGATTTAACGGTAGTTTATCTTGAGCATAAATGCCTGCTACTCTTAAAATTGTTAATGGAATACTATTCTGTTTGCAAAAATCCTCGCTTGCCTGCTCCATGTAATAGCGTCGTTTTGCTTTAGATAATTTTAGAGAGACAGGAGATTCTTCATCAACCCAATTACCTTTACAGTGGCCATAAACAGCGGTTGTGCTGATCAGAATAAATTGGCTGATTTGATTTTGTACAGGAGCTAAGGCTTTTATGAAGTTTAGAATTCTTAAATCGTTATCCTGTGTATTATTGGGTGGGACAAGGTATATAATTGATATTTTTAAGTTTTTATCAATGGATAAATTAATTTCATCGTTTGTATCCAAGTCAATTATCAAGTGTTGATGATATTCCTTTTTATGGATTATTTTACTGCGAGACAAAGTACACACCGCTTGTTCATCAAGCTGTTCTACTAGTTTTTTTGCAATATATCCAAAGCCTGCGATTAAAATTAATTGTTTTTGATTCATTGTTTTATGCTCTTGCTATTGTCCAGGTATCAATAACACTGATTCCTGATTTTTTTAATTGTTTTGCTGCGCTTTGTAAAGTGTTGCCGGTTGTCATTACATCATCAATTAGAGTTATATGATGGTAGTTCTTAATCATATTATTTTCTTGCTTAACTTCAAAGGCATCTTTCATGTTATTCTGCCTTTGTTTAGCATTGAGGCTTTGTTGTGAAATTGTTGGCTTTTTACGTACCAGCAATTGATTGTCGATAGGAATATGTAACTCTTTGGAAATAAAGTTCGTTATTTCTTGTGTTTGGTTATAACCTCTTTGTTTATATTTACTAGTATGAAGAGGAATTGGAACAAGTGCATCTGGTTTACGGAAATTGATTTTTTGTAACTGATGAGTAAATAATTTAGCTAGTGTTCGAGCGATATAGAGTTTTTCCTGATACTTTAATTGATGAATCAGTGGAATTATTGAATCATGGTAAAGAAAAGGACTGAAGCTTTGATCAAATATAAATGGATTTTTTTGGCAGTGCCCGCATATTAATTGTTTAGTATTTGATGATAAAGGAATAGCACAATAGATGCACGCTTGCTGATTAATTGGTAAATTATTAATACACTGCGGACATAAACTTATTTCAATATCAGCTTCTTTATTACATAAGATACAATGGCTTGAGCTTATTTGATGCTGGAGAAATTGAATAAAATGTTTCATTAAGTGATAATACTTTAATTATTTATAATTGTTCAAGGTGAATATGTTGAGCAGTTATATTAAATTCTTATTGGATGACATATGATAAAAAATACCTGGAAGTATGAAGAAGTTGTGGCCTTATTCCAACTGCCATTTAATGACTTGATTTTTCGTGCCCATACGATACATCGTGAACACTTTGACCCTAACAAAGTACAGATTAGTACTTTAAGTAGTATCAAAACTGGTCGCTGTGCAGAAAATTGTGGTTATTGCTCACAAAGTGCACATTTTGATACGGGATTAGAAAGTGAAGCCCTGGTAGCAATAGATTCAGTTATTGAAGATGCAAAACAAGCTAAAAAAAATGGTGCAGATCGTTTTTGTATGGGGGCCGCCTGGTCAAGACCCAATAAAAGAGATTTTCCGATTGTTTTAGAAATGATTAAAGGTGTTAAAGCTTTAGATATGGAGGCTTGTGTTACTTTGGGTATGCTTGATAGTGATCAGGTTGCACAATTAAAAGATGCTGGGCTTGATTATTACAATCATAATATAGATACATCTCCTGAATATTACGATAAAATTGTTACAACACGTTCTTTTCAGGATAGATTGGATACCATTTCAAAAGTTAGGGCTTCGGGTATTAATGTTTGTAGTGGTGCGATTCTGGGAATGGGAGAGTCAGAAAAAGATAGGATAAGTTTATTAATTCAACTAGCGAATATGGATGAACATCCTGATAGTGTGCCGATTAATATGTTAGTACCCATTGAAGGTACGCCCTTGTACAATTCAGAAAAAATTAATCCAATAGACTTTATCAAAACAGTTGCTATAGCACGTATCATGATGCCCGCAACCTGGGTTAGATTATCTGCAGGCCGTGAAGAAATGAGTGATGAAATGCAGGCCTTATGTTATTTTGTAGGCGCTAATTCAATTTTTTATGGTGAGCGTTTATTAACAACAGACAATGCCAGCCAAAATCATGATAAACAGTTATTGCAACAATTAGGTATTAATTCGTTGATGAATTAAGCTTTCTTAAAACTTATAATATTATCGACTATCGACTATCGACTATCGACTATCGACTATCGACTATCGACTATCGATTTATAATTCATTACTTAAACTAAAGTCTTTTCTTGCAGATGTTATCGTAATTGTAAATCCTGCGATAAAATCAATAAGCGACATTAGCATTAATACAAAGTAAGTTTCTGATGCTGCTCCGGGCATAACAATAAAAACAACTAAAAAACCAATGAATACTAAAGATGAAAGCATGTGATCAATAATTGAAGCATTATTAGTGCGAGTTGATTTGATTATTTCAATAAATAAGAAAACTGCTCCTAATATAAGAAACAAGCCATTAACACTCAAATTAAAAGTGGCACCAGAAAACAGGCTCATTTGAAAGATAATCGCATTAAGCAGATCAGGTGCATTATTTCCCTTTAATAGAAAAATAGTGAGATTTGCTAATAATAAATAACTAAAAAAAGGGATAACTTTGAAAATTCCCATTATAACTCCGTCTTTATAAAGATTTAAAAGCCACTAAAATTTGCTTAACATTGTTCTTTTCACAATTTTCTTCACCTTCTGGCGAGGGATGACAACGAAGTTGTAAAGTGATTAGCTGATGAGCCTTCGTTTTATAGCTAGGTTCAACTTTAGAAATGGTTAATGCAAATTCGGCGGGGTTTTCAGGTGATTGATTCACATAAATCATATCAGTATCAAAAATTACCGGTAATTTGGAGTTGTTTCTAACATATTGTTTCGCACGTTGCCAAATTTGCTCACACTGTTTTTCGTTTTGACATTTGATTTGTGAGATAAATTTAGCTTTTGGATTGCCATATTCATCAAGTGTTGGAGATATTCCATTTATTGTTGAAACAATGAAGCGCTCTGAGTCATGCTTGAATTTTTCATGAATATTTTTTTTATCATTCATTAATTTTTTAATATGCTGTTTTTGCAGAGACGTTTTATGGCGTATTGAATCAAGTTCACTTTTTACTTGTTTAGGAATTTTACCTCCTGAGCGCTCATTCTGAGCAGCTTTTGCCGAGGTATCAATAAATTTTTGCTCTAGTCCTTTTATTGAACCCTGAGCAATCTTTATTTGTGAATTTAATGTGGTAACTTTCCAATCTAAAGATAAGAGAATATCATCAATTGTTAAATAGGTTTTAAGAAGCACGTTATCATAAGCATTTTGTTTAGCAATTTGTCTTTCTTTTAAAAGATTTTGTCTTTCTTGTTCTTTTTCTTTTAATATCTGTTCTTTGGTTTTTGCTGCTTCTTTTACTTCATTTATATTGCCACTTTTAGAGTTATGGTATTGTATGCGTTGATTTGCGTATTGTGGTGGTAAGCTATTTCCACATTCCTTGATACCATCTGTATTAGTCCAACACTTAAAGGATACGGCATTAACCGTCATCGGCAAAATTGTTATTAGTATTGATAGAATAAAAAATTTCATATTGTCTTTAATGTTTGTGTTGACGATATAACCATTGTATTTTTATTTAAATTGAATTTCAATTAAATTCATGAACAAAACTTTATTTTTAACCCATTGATATATTGAAAGAAAATATTTTAATCGAATTAATATTAGCAAATACTAATATTAATCCTTGCTTATTTAATTGCTTTGTCGTACAATACTCACCATTGGAAGACATCATATAACGTTTAAACAAATTAAACAAAACTAAATTGATGATTTCCAAAGAGGTTATTAATTAATTTAAAACACTGTATATTATTTTGGAGAGAATAACATGCTAAATAAGAAAATTTTAATTGCTGCTGCAATCATTGGTTCAACTGCTTTAACTACATCTGCAAGCGCCTTCTGGGGTGATAACGACAATAACAGCAATGGTTATGGTTATGGAAATGGTTATGGTAGTGGAAATGGTAGCACTAATTATTCTGGTAATGGCTATGGAAATGGTTATGGCGACGGACGTGGTTCAGGAACTGGTGATATGGATGGCGACATGGACGGTTCTGTAGACTTCAGCTTTAAAGCTAAAGGTCGTGGTCGTGGTCGTGGTAACGGTAACACTAACTGGGATGCACGTAATAGTTATTATGGTAATGCTGCTAGTAATGGTGCTGGAAACTATACTGGTAACTACTATGGTCGTGGATACTCAAACTTAGATCAAAGATCAGGTTACAATGGTTATAACCAAGCTCCTCGTCAAGTTCCTGTACCTTCTTTTAACGAGCCAAAAATGCCTTCTATGGATGATTTCAAAAAGCAACAAGCTGCTCAGTTAAAAGCATTCCAGGAAATGCAAGCTAAGCAACAAGCTAAAATGGAAGCTGATCGTAAAGCTTATGAAGCAAGAATGAAGCAATGGGCTGCTAAAGCTCCTGCTGCTAAAGCTCCTGTAGCACCTGCCGCTACTAAGTAATTTTAATTCAATTACATTAAAAGCCTTGATGATGAAAGTCATTGAGGTTTTTTTTTGCCTGGACTTTATAAGTAATTTAGAAAGAGTCCAATAAATATCACTAGTCCAAACCAATTATTATTTAAAAAGGCTTTAAAGCATTGTTCTTTTACTCTATCTTTAATTAACCATTGTTGATAAAGAGAAATGATAAAAGCAGATAATAAACCAATATAAAATGAAATTTTTAAATCAAGCAAGAGTCCGGTAATAGCTAATAACATAAGACTTAATAGGTGCAGTAAAAATACAAGCAATTTGTCATATGTTCCAAAAGCAATTGCAGTCGATTTGATACCAATTTTTAAATCATCCTCTCTATCAACCATCGCATATTGAGTATCATATGCAATAATCCATAATATTGTAGCAATATAAAGAATCCAGGTAATAATTGAAATATCAGCATTATTAGCGGCAAAACTCATTGGTATCGACCAGCTAAATGCTAAACCAAGAAACAACTGTGGATAGTAGGTGTAACGTTTCATAAATGGATAAAGTGCAGCTAAAAATAAGGCAATAATGGATAGAAAGATTGTTAATTGATTTAGAAATAAGACCAAAATAAATGAGGTAATACTGAGACTTAGAAAAAGAGCTAATGCTTCTTTTTCTGTCACTTTACCAGAAGTTAGCGGTCTATTTTTTGTCCGATTGACATGTTTATCAAGTTCACGATCGGCATAATCATTTATTACACAACCTGCCGAACGCATTAAAAAGACTCCCAGACAAAAAATAATTAAAATGATTAAGCTAGGTATTCCTTTTGATGATATCCACAAGCCCCAAAGCGTAGGCCACAAAAGTAGTAATGTGCCAATAGGTTTGTCCAGACGCATGAGTTGCGAATAGTATGAAATATTTTCAAACTTTAATAACATGTTTTGTCATATGTTTTCATCGATTGTAAAAATATTTCATAGACTAATAAGGGATTTTTCTGCAAATAAAAAAGGGATCTTCTTGCCCAATAATGATTTTGGTTAGTAGAATTTTTATAAGAGCTGATTTCAAGAGGTCCTCTAATCATATCATCCTGAGAAAATAAATACTCTCCAAGAGGTTTATTACCTAAGAGCCTTAGTTGTTCATGTTTCCCTATCATTGTTGATTGAGGAATAACCGTTCTAGCATAAATAATAGCAGTTTGGTTACAATTCAATAAAACTTCACGAATTAAACATTCTTGCTCAGCTTGAAGATTTAAAATTTTCATTTCAGATTGTTCAGGTAATCCATAATCATGTTTTAGTACTTTAACATTGAAATTGCTTTTATTTTTTCGACAATAGTTGATGGCACGTTGAGTAAGAGAACCTGTTTCATATAACCACTGATGCATTATAGGGCTCATATTATCAAAAATGTGATGATGATTTTGCCAGTTAAACTTTGCGACAGGAATTTCAAATAATGTAGATAGTTTAGTGTGCATCGAGTAAAAATATTAAGTCGTATTACGGTAAAATAGAATTAAATTTACCCATTGGTTCGGCGATATTATGTATATTAAAATTTAGATTGTTAACATTTGTTGTTAAGCTTTGAACGTGAAATTCAATATAATTGAGATCATGATTAAGCAATGACATGACACTATTCATTTTTTGCATATTTCCATGCACATTGTTCATACTTTGAGATATATCAGGTAAGATTCCAGAGATTTCCTTCATTTGGTCATTTATATTTGGCATGTCCTTCATATAATATTCAAAAGTACTCACAGATTTATCAATTAAATTCATAGTGCTCGTTATATCTACAACCGTTTCATCGAGTCTGTGAGTTGTTTCAATAATATTCATGGTGCTTTGATAAAAATCAAATAAATAATAGATGTTAACCAGGCCAATAATGAGTAGAAATCCTGATACAATTTTGACAAATATATTGGTTATAATGAAATGTTTACGTCTTTCTTTTACGTGATGATCAGAAATATATTCTAGTTTTCTTAAAGTCGATGAAACCTGTAAGCCCAGTTCGGTATTTTTAAAGAGATCCTGAGGAGGCTGAGTTTCCATTCGATTTAGAAGGGCATAAATTTATTTAATGATTTTGCCGGTTTGGACAATCTATATACTTCACCATTCATATTATTGACTGAATTATCCATAAGCTGCACCGAAGATGAAACACTTTTAATTTTATTCTGCACACTGATCAACTCATTATTCATCTGAGTTACCTGATTATTTATTCCTGTCAAACTACCATTGATTTCTGTCATATTAACACGCATAAAGCTTGTTGTAGACTTGATCTGAGGGATATATGAGATTTGAGTTTCCATTTTCCCCATAAAATGATGAATACTATTCATATGTTTTGAAATTGTCTGAAAATTCGTATCCATATTGCTGGCTACTTCTGAAACTCTTTTGACTTGGATAGTCAAAGTAATAATCAGAATTAAAACTGATATTGCCAATAAAAAAAGTACTGCCATACCTGTCCTGATACTAACCTTTAATCTATCTCCAAGTTGTTCCTGAAGATAGATTCTAGACATCATAATTTTCTCGAATCGTTTAATTGCCTCATCAGCACCTTGACATGAAGGTGCTTCAGGCAGATCTTGCAAAGTATCATGATCTTTATTTGACAATTGAAAACCTATAGACTTTCTAAATAATCTAAAATTCCTTCTGCTGCCATTCTTCCTTCGGCAATTGCGGTAACAACAAGGTCGGAGCCTCTCACCATATCACCGCCAGCAAATATTTTTGGATTACTTGTTTGAAAGCTAAATTCAGCGTTTTCAGGCGCAATAATTCTTCCACGATCATCTAGTTTGATATTAGCATCGCTACACCATTGCGGAGGACTTGGCCTGAATCCGAATGCAATTAATATCGCATCTGCAGCTATAATTTCTTCAGAACCTTCAACTGGAACAGGTCTTCTTCGTCCACGCTCATCGGCTTCACCTAACTCAGTGGTTAGTAGTTTAATACCTGCAACAGCGCCATTTTCTGTTATAATTTCAACAGGTTGACGATTCCATAAAAAGTTCACGCCTTCTTCTTTAGCATTCAAAACTTCTTTCTTTGAACCAGGCATATTGGCTTCATCACGTCGATATGCACAAGTGACTTGAGCAGCTCCCTGACGAATTGATGTTCGATTGCAATCCATGGCGGTATCACCACCACCAAGAACAACCACTTTTTTACCTTTCATATCAATGAAGTCTACATTATTACCATCAAAGTGATGACAGTTATGGACATTAGAAATTAGAAAATCTAAAGCAACATAAACACCTTTTGCATCTTCACCATTAATGCCTGCAGTCATTGAGTTGTAAGTACCCATGCCAAGGAATACTCCATCATATTTGTTTTGCAAATCATAAATACTAACGTCCAGCCCAACATTACAATTAAGCTTGAACTCAATTCCCATCTCTTCAAACACTTTACGGCGTTTGAACATGACTTCTTTTTCCAGCTTAAATTCAGGAATACCAAAGGTTAATAATCCACCAATTTCAGGATGCTTATCATATACCGTGACATTGACACCATTTCTTTGTAATACGTCTGCACAAGCAAGGCCTGCAGGACCTGCACCTACAACAGCCACTTTCTTACCTATTTTTTTGACTTTAGATAAATCAGGTTTCCAGCCTTGAGAAAAAGCGGTATCAGTAATGTATTTTTCAACCTGACCAATGGTGACAGCACCAAACTCGTCATTTAAAGTACATGAGCCTTCACAAAGCCTATCTTGAGGGCAAACTCGACCACAAACTTCAGGAAGTGAATTAGTTCGATGAGATAATTCCACAGCTTCTGTAATTTTTCCCTCTTTAGCGAGTTTTAACCAATGAGGAATGTAGTTATGAACAGGGCATTTCCATTCACAGTAGGGATTACCACAATCTAAACATCTATCGGATTGTTCTGAAGTTCTTTTTTGATCAAAACTTTTATAAATTTCACGATATTCTGTGATACGTTTTGATACAGATACTTTATCAGGGTCATTTCTTTTTACGTCTAAAAATTGGAATACGTTACTACTTGGATTAGTGCTCATTATGCGGCCTCAACTGATAAAGTGTCTAACAAACTTTCGATAGATGCGGCCTTAGGTTTTACTAACCAGAATTTAGGCATCATGATGGCAAAGTTATCTAAAATACTTTGCCCCCATGCGCTTGAAGTTTCTTCAACATATGCTTCAATTTTATGACGTAGATAGTGACGGTGTGATTCCATTGCTTCATTACTAAGTCGATAGATATCAATTAATTCATGATTATACTTGTCTACAAAAGTATTATCCTCATCAAGAATATAGGCAAAACCTCCCGTCATACCAGCACCGAAGTTAACACCAGTATCACCAAGTACCGTGATCACACCACCGGTCATATATTCACAACCATGATCACCAATACCTTCAACGATTGCATGAGCGCCTGAATTTCTTACCGCAAAACGTTCGCCTGCAATTCCAGAAGCCATAAGACTACCGCCGGTTGCACCATAAAGACAGGTATTACCAATAATGGCAGATTGTTGTGTTGAAAACTTAACACCTTCTGTTGGGGTAATAATTAAAGAACCACCAGTCATACCTTTACCGACATAATCGTTAGCATCCCCTCTTAATTTCATATGCAGACCACCAGCATTCCAGACACCAAAACTTTGTCCTGCACTACCCGTTAAATTAAGGGTAATCGGCGCATTCTCCATGCCGAGATTGCCATGAACTTTGGCAATTTCACCTGAAACTCGAGCGCCAATGGAGCGATCAGTATTTTTAACAGTATAGTTGAATATACCACCGGAAGCAGACTTGATAGCAGGTAAAATATCAGCAACCATTTTTTCTGCTAATTGGCCTTTATCATAGGGTTCATTACGTTTAGAAACACAGTGACGCGCTTTGTTGTTATCTTCTATCGTTGCTAATAAAGGAGATAAATCAAGTGCTTGTTGTTTTTCCGTATGACCATCAAGAAGTTTTAACAAGTCTGTACGGCCAATTAAATCACCTAACTTTGAAACACCTAATTGAGCCAATATTTCACGGATATCCTGGGCAATAAAACGGAAATAATTCATTACCATTTCTACCTGGCCAATGAAGTGTTTTTCACGCAAAGCGACATTTTGAGTGGCTACCCCTGTAGCACAATTATTTAAATGACAAATTCTTAAGTATTTACAACCCATGGCAACCATAGGACCAGTTCCAAAACCAAAGCTTTCGGCACCCAGTATGGCAGCTTTAATAACATCTAAACCCGTTTTTAATCCGCCATCAGTTTGAAGTCGAATTTTTCCACGCAGATCATTGGCAAATAATACTTGCTGAGTTTCTGATAGACCTAATTCCCAAGGTGATCCCGCATACTTAACAGAAGTTAATGGACTGGCACCGGTGCCACCATCATAACCTGAGATAGTAATTAAATCTGCGTAGGCTTTAGCAACCCCCGCAGCAATTGTTCCAACGCCAGGTTCAGATACTAATTTTACTGAAACTAAAGCATCAGGATTAACTTGTTTTAAATCAAAAATTAATTGCGCCAAATCTTCAATGGAATAAATATCATGATGCGGCGGCGGCGAAATTAAAGTGACACCTGGAACAGAATAACGTTGCTTAGCAATTGCTATATCAACTTTATGTCCCGGAAGTTGTCCACCTTCACCTGGCTTAGCGCCTTGAGCAATTTTAATTTGTAATACTTCAGCATTAACCAAGTAATGAGGAGTAACCCCAAAACGACCAGAAGCTATTTGTTTAATTTTTGAAACTTTATCAGTTCCATAACGGATAGGATCTTCGCCACCTTCACCGGAGTTAGATCTCGCGCCTAAGCGGTTCATTGCCTGAGCTAGTGTTTCATGCGCTTCTTTTGATAAAGCACCCATTGACATAGCAGCAGAGTCAAAACGCTTATATATTTCTTCTACAGGTTCAACATCATCAATGTTTATGCTATTTTTAGGTGCTAATTGCATTAAATCACGTAATGTTGTGATCGGGCGATTATTGACAGAATCAGCATAACGCTTATATGCATCATAACTACCCGTTTTTACCGCTTCCTGTAAGTATTGAACAACATCAGGGTTATAAGCATGGTATTCTCCGCCATGAACATAACGGTAAATACCGCCATGACTATTTTGTTTGCGGGGATTCCAGGCAACTTTATTTAATATTATTGCATCTGTAGCAAAATGCTTAAAGCTTGCACCGGCTAAACGACTCGTTGTTCCTTTGAAACACAGATCAATCACTTCTTTATTAATACCAATGGCTTCAAATAATTGCGCGCCACGGTAGCTGGCAATTGTAGAAATTCCCATCTTAGACATAACCTTGTGAAGACCTTTATTAATGCCTTTTCGATAAGTTTTCATCAAGGTAGATAAGTCTTGGTCCTTAATTTCGCCATTATCAATCTGTTTTGCCAGCACTTCATAAGCCATATATGGATAAACACAGGTCGCACCATAGCCAATTAAGGTTGCAATTTGATGAGGATCTCTCGCGGTACCGGTTTTAACAATCAGGTTTGCATCACATCGTAGCCCTTCACTGGTTAAACGATGGTGAATAGCACCAGTTGCTAATAATGCATGAATTAATATTTTATCTTTATCATTATTTTTATCATCAAGTATTAAAAATACTTTGCCTGCTTTAATTGCATCAACAGCTTGTTGGGTAATGGTTTCCAGAGCCTGTTTAAGACCAACGTCAGACGAATAAGCTAAGTCAATAATGTCGAGTTGATATTTGACATCATCAAGCAGCATTAATTTTTCACATTTATTGGCAGATAAAACTGGAGATTCTAATAATAAACGTTCCGCATAAGCAGGCTTTTCTTCATAAAGATTTTGCTCTGCTCCAAGACAGGTTTCCAAAGACATCACGATATTTTCACGAATAGAGTCGATGGGGGGATTGGTAACCTGAGCAAACTGCTGTCTGAAATAATCATAAAGAGGTCTAACCTGGTTGGACAAAACAGCCATAGGTGTATCATCACCCATTGAACCAACTGCTTCCTGACCATTAGTCGCTAATACTTTAATGACATAGTCTTTTTCTTCGTTAGAAATCTGAAATTGTTTTTCAAATACTTTATAGGTGTCACTATCCATGCAGCCAATTGTGCTGGCCTTTGAATAAAATTCTGACTCCAGGTGATTAGCACCTTTTTTCATCCATGATTCATAGTCAAAACGACTCATTAATAAATTATCGATGTCTTTAGGTAATAGCAATTCACCGCTATGTGTATCAGCAGCAATCATTTCACCAGGCTTTAATCTCCCCTTGGCAAGCACATCTTTTTCATCATATTCAAAAACACCGGTTTCAGATGCTAGTGTGATAACACAATCAGAATAAGTTTTATCCTTTAAACCATTTATGCCTTGTGAATTTTGTGTAATAACATAACGAGCAGGCCTTAAGCCATTTCTATCTAATGTACAGGCAGCATAACGACCATCAGTCATTACAACACCGGCAGGTCCATCCCAAGGTTCCATATGCATGGAGTTATATTCATAAAAAGCTTTTAATCTGGGATCCATATTGGTGACATTCTGCCATGCAGGTGGAATTAACAGACGCATTGCTCTGAATATATCCATACCACCTGCTAATAAAGCTTCCAGCATATTATCTAAACTATTGGAGTCTGAACCAGACATTGAAACTAATGGAAGAACAACATTCATATCAGGAATTAGAGGCGTATCAAATTTGTGACCACGGGCTATTGACCAGTTTCTATTTCCTTGAATGGTATTAATTTCACCATTATGTGCTAAATATCTGAATGGTTGAGCTAATCGCCATTGTGGCCATGTATTGGTTGAGAACCTTTGATGAAAAACAGCCATTCCTGTTTTTAAATCAGTGCTATTTAAATCCTGATAAAATTTAGGCAAGGTTTCTGGCATAACCAGACCTTTATATGAAATGACATTACAGGACATTGAAGGAATATAGAAAAACTCATCTTCAGCGTTTTCAATAATCTTTTCAACCCGTCTTCTTGCTATATATAAATGACGTTCGAAGGTTGCATCATCAATATCTTCAGTTGTGCCAATAAATGCGTGCTCAATAACGGGCATACTCAAGCTTGCTTCTTTACCTAAAACTGAAGGGTCAACAGGAACTTGACGCCAGCCTAATAACTTTAAATTTTCTTTTTCCAGAGCTTCAATGATGGTTTGTCTGGCAAATTTCTCTTCTTCGGGATGCTGGCTTAGAAAAATAACAGCAATACCATATTGTTTTGGTAGTTCAATATTTTGTTCTTTTGCAACTTCACGAAAAAAAGAATCAGGTTTTTGTATTAAAAGACCACAACCATCACCAGTTTTTCCATCCGCAGAAATTGCGCCACGATGGGTTAAACGCGCCAATGATTCGATAGATTTTTCAATTACCCAATGGCTTTTAGCGCCATCCATGTGTGAGATTAAGCCGAAACCACAATTTTCTTTTTCGAAAGAAGGTGAGTAAATACCAGTTTCAGTTAATGCTTTAATAGATTTGACTGTCGACAAAACAGAACCTCTTTATTTGTTAATAGTATGTTGTTACTAATATTTAGAGAAAAGTGCACGACATTATAATAGAAGCGCAACGCTTCTTCAATATTTCGATGATCGTCATCATAGTGGGAAATTTGACTTTTACTCAGAGAGTTTCATGACCGGTTCTTGAATCAGGTACAATTGTTCTCTTAATTCCTGAAGATGTTGCTCCCAATAGTTTGTGCTGTCAAACCAGGGAAAAGCAATTTTAAAACTGGGATCTTGCCAGCGTTTTGCCAGCCAGGCAGCATAATTCATCATGCGTAGCGTTCGTAAAGCTTCAATCAGGTTTAATTGTCGGTAGTCAAAGTCAGCAAATGCCTGATAGCCCTTTAAGAGATGAGAAAGTTGAACTGAGGATTCAGACTGATCACCGGATAAGAGCATCCATAAATCTTGAATAGCCGGTCCATTACAGGCATCATCCAGATCGACAAAATGAGGGCCTTGTTCACGCCAGAGAATATTCCCTCTATGACAATCGCCATGCAAACGAATTATTGGCGTATTGCCTGCTAAGTCATAACAAGCTTTAATTAATTTAAATAAATCATCGGTGACGGTTTCATAAGCCGTTTCAATGTGCATGGGGATAAATTGTTTGGATAATAAATAATGAGCAGATTGCTCGCCATAAGTCTCTAAAGAAATTTGATGTCGATGTTTAAATTGACAATTGGCACCAATATGATGAATCCTTCCTAAAAATCTTCCCATCCATTCATAATCACCGACATTTTGAAATTCTGGCCAACGACCTCCCTGCATAGGAAATAATGCAAAACGGTACCCCTGATAATGAAACAGGCTTTGATTATCTTTATTAACAAGAGGAGCAACAATAGGAAGTTCATTCTCAAGAAGTGTAAGGCTAAATTGATGTTCTTCTAAAATAGCGTCATCTGTCCAGCGTAATGGGCGGTAAAATTTAGCAACAATTGCCTGGCCATGATTAACTTCTATCCGATAAACTCTATTTTCATAGCTATTTAAGGCTAGCATTGAGCCATTTGCTTCATAACCACATGACTCAATTGCATCTAAGATCAAGTCTGGGCTTAAGTTTGAGTAATTTGTCGGGCTAATGTTTTCAGATTGTGGCATTATTAAAGAGATAAATTAAGGATATAAATGATTTTCATTGATGTGACTATACGATTTAAGATAAAACGACCATCATATCACCAGATATCATCCGAAGTATATGCTATCAGTATTTATGTGTAGTACATTTTGTAGTTTCAATTGTTGTTAATAATCAGTAAAATTTTAGTCATCATTCAGGAATTCATATAAAGGAAGGTTTTAATGCTAGATCAAGTTAAAGAGTATTATGGAAAGGTTCTTTCATCATCAAAAGATTTAAAAACGAATGCTTGTTGTACAGATGCGGATACGCCCGATTATTTAAAAGATGCGATGGCTAAAATTCACAATGAAGTCAGTAGTAAGTATTATGGCTGCGGATTAGTAAGACCTGAACAACTGAAAGGGACTCGAATTTTGGATTTGGGTAGTGGTTCTGGAAGAGATTGTTATTTACTTTCCTATTTGGCAGGAGAAAATGGCTCGGTCGTTGGCGTCGATATGACAGATGAGCAGTTGCAAGTAGCCAATAAATATATTGACTATCACCAACAACAATTTGGTTTCTCAAAACCTAATGTTAGCTTTAAAAAAGGTTATATCGAGCAATTAGATGAACTGGGGTTTGAAGATGAGAGTTTTGATATTATCGTTTCTAATTGTGTTATTAATTTATCACCGGATAAAGAAGCGGTTTTAAAGCAAGCTTATCGATTATTAAAGCCGGGAGGTGAATTATATTTTTCCGATGTTTATAGCGACAGACGCATTGAGCAAGCTTTAGTTAACGATCCAGTCCTTTATGGAGAATGTTTAAGTGGTGCTTTATATTGGAATGATTTTCAAAATTTAGCAAAAAAATGCGGTTTCGCTGATCCACGTTTAGTGGAAGATAGACCTTTAACAATCGAAAATTCAAAAATTGAAACATTGGTCGGTCATATTGGTTTTTATTCTGCTACTTATCGATTATTTAAACTAGATTTAGAACCGGCCTGTGAAGAATATGGACAGGCTGTAGTATATAAAGGAACAATTGAGGCTTGTAAGCATCAGTTCAGATTGGATAAACATCATACGATTAAAACAGGAAAAATGTTCCCGGTTTGCGGTAATACTTTCAAGATGCTCAATGAATCACGATTTAAAGAACATTTTGAGTTTTATGGTAATAAAGATACTCATTATGGAATTTTTTCAGATTGTGGCTCTGATATTCCATTTGATACGGATAGAGCATTGATAAGCTCTGAGGCTAGTAGCTCAGGAGGATGCTGTTAGCATTATTGATGGTGTTTTAGGGTTTTTTATCAGTTAAACAGGGGAGTGGTTTTGTTATTCTTGATACATAATATCTGTTCGAATAGCATATTTAGTACCAAAATCGATTTCACTACCCTGATGATTTAAGTTATTCGGAAATAGGACTGCAGTTCCAGTCACTGGTGTTACTGTAAAACTTTCAAACTCGGTTCCACCGCCTTCATAATCATCATTAAGGTAAATAAGGAAGGTATATCTGCTTTCTACTCCAGGCCCTTTAACATAGGTATCGTCCTGATGCCACTTAAAGTATTCGCCTGCATTATATTGATAAAAACGAAACCGCTCGTTGAGCCCTATTGGTATCCATCCATTTAATTGTTTAGGTAAAAACTGATAGATTCGCCTGTATAATTTATTACTTAATGAGGAATTATAAAAGTGGACGCGGTTATTATTTCTAACAGATTGATCGAGCTCTTGTGAATTACCTGAATTAACTGTCGCCTGTTCAAACCCTAGCTTATTACTATCAAAAATGATTTTTCTGCACTCACTTATAGTGAGAAAGTTTGCAATAGCAATCACGCCTTCATTGTATTTGGTTATTTTAGTCATGGGCAGAATAGTAAAAAACTAGTGAAGTATTTGCAAGTTTATAGCTCCATGTTTATACCTAAAGTTTGAGTTATACCGGTGATATACCAGTAATCTTTCAAAATGCAGGCTTCGTTACTTTTAATTTTTGGTTCAATCACATAGTTTGTCTATGCTTT
>JADGAU010000054.1 GCA_015231865.1 Gammaproteobacteria bacterium
AAAAGGTTCTTGAGCGAACACAAGAACTTTCTAATGCTAAAAATGAATCAGAAAAATCAAAAAAAATGCTTGAAACCATTTTAAATACAATACCGGTTCGAGTTTTCTGGAAAGATATAAATTTAAATTACCTGGGCGCCAACCAATTATTTGCGCATGATGCTGGTTTAGATAAACCGGAAGATTTTATTGGCAAAAGTGACTATGATTTAGTTTGGAGTGATAGGGCTAAAATGTACCGCACTGATGATAAAAAAGTAATGGATGAAAATAAGGCGATCATCGCTTATGAAGAGCCACAAACTTCTAACAGAGGCTTAATTTGGTTACAAACCAGTAAAATTCCACTTCATAATGCGCAAGGAGAAGTTTATGCTTTGTTGGGTATGTATGAAGATATCACTGACAGAAAAAAACGGGAACAAGAATTAAAAAATGCAAAATTAGAAGCTCAAAAAGCCAATAATGCAAAAAGTGAGTTTTTAGCCAATATGAGCCATGAAATTCGAACACCCATGAACGGCATTATCGGTATGACTCACTTAGCACTGCAACAAAACATTGATGACAAAACTAAATCGTTTATTCAAAAAGCTTATAATTCAGCTGAAAACTTATTAGTTATTATTAATGATATTCTGGACTTTTCTAAAATTGAAGCAGGTAAATTAGATTTAAATCTTAAACCTTTTAAAGTAAAACAAGTTCTTGATAATACACTTCATTTAGTTCAACTCAAAGCTGAAGAAAAAAGCATTCTTTTAACAGTTAATTTAGCTCAAAATTTAAATCGATTTTTTTATGGCGACTGTATGAGGATCAGTCAAATATTAATAAATTTAGCCAATAATGCCGTCAAGTTCACAAACAATGGGGGTAGTGTCACTATCGGCATTGAAATAGAGTCTGAAACTGACAAGGAGATTGTTATTCACTATCTCATTAAAGATACAGGGGTTGGAATTTCACCGCAAAACCAGGAAAAATTATTCAAATCATTTTCTCAGGCTGATGCATCCATTACCCGCCAATATGGTGGTACTGGCTTAGGATTGTCAATCTCATCAAAATTAGTCGAATTAATGAATGGGAAAATTTGGCTAGAAAGTATAGAAGGTCAAGGCAGTACCTTTCATTTTACAGTTAAATTGGATAAACAAAGCCGGGATATTTTTGATGAAACTATTTCCATTAAAGATAATGTACTGACGCTTGAGCAAGCTCAATCACAATTAAAAGGTTGTAAGATATTGCTCGTTGAAGATAATGAAATTAATCAAGAGTTGGCTAGAGAACTTCTATTAATGAATGATATGCTAGTAGAAACTGCTGACAATGGAGCTGATGCAATAGAAATAATCAAAAATAATCAATTTGATGGCGTTTTAATGGACTGTCAAATGCCGATTCTGGATGGTTATAAAGCAACTGAAACAATTCGTGCGCAGGAACAATTTATTAATTTACCCATTATTGCTATGACAGCCAATGCCATGAAGCAGGATGTACAACAAGCATTAGACTCGGGTATGAACGATCACATTGCAAAACCAATTAATCCAGAAACCATGATATTAACGATGGCCGAATGGATTAAAGGAAAATAGATTGAAATTATTAACTATTTCAACAAAATAACTACTTCAAATTACTGCTTCAAATCACTACTTCATATCATTACTTCATAGTTGGGTAATCCGTATATCCCTTTGAACCAGGTGTGTAGAAAGTATCTGGATCTGCTTCATTTAGTGCTGCATTTGCTTTAAAACGTTCGGGTAAATCAGGATTTGCCAGAAAAGGAACACCAAAGGCAACAGCATCGAATTGATCTTCTGCTATGCCTGTGCCAGCCTCTTCAGCGCTATAGCCCATATTACTAATCACTACGCCATTGTAATTTTGACGAGCTGGTGTCACAATATCGCCACTTTGCTGCTGAAAAAAATCACTTCGCATCACATGTAAATAAGCCAGGTTATAATCATTAAGCTGATTAGCCAAATAAGTGGTTAAATTAACGGGATCACTATCAACCATACTATTAAAACTATTTAAGGGAGAAATTCTTAATCCCACTTTGTCGCTACCGCAAACTTTACAAACCTCATCTAAAACTTCAAATAATAATCTTGCCCGGTTTTCGATTGGACCACCATAAATATCCTGTCGCTTATTAGCACCATCTCGTAAAAATTGATCCAGTAAATAACCATTAGCACCATGTACTTCAACACCATCAAAACCTGCTTGCATGGCATTTTCTGTGGCTATTTTGAAACCGTCAATAATCCCGCTAATTTCATCTAGACTTAGTTCATGGGGAACAACATAATCCTGCATTCCTTCCTGGGTATGAATTTGTCCATCAATAGCAATGGCACTTGGCGCTACAGGCTGAACGCCATTATTTAAACTGGGATGAGTGGCTCGACCGCCATGCCAGATTTGCAGAAAGATTTTGCCATTTTTTTTGTGAACTGCATCCGTTACTTTTTTCCAGCCATCAACTTGTGCCTGAGAATAAATACCCGGTTCATTGATAAAGGCTGAATTATTTTCCATAATCATGGTCGCTTCTGCTATGATAAGACCAGCACTGGCTCGTTGAGCATAATGTTCAGCCATTAGTGAACCTGGAATATGATTTTCTTCTGCTCGGCTCCGAGTCAATGGCGCCATAATAATTCGGTTATTTAAAGTAATAGAACCTAACTTTAATGGGCTAAATAGTGTGTTCATTATTTTTCCTTAATATGGATTGTATTTTTATATATTGAGTTCTTATGAAGAAATCACAAGACTGTTTTTTCTTCTTGGTTCTTCATTAGGGTGCAAGTCATAACTACAATAGCATTGCTAATAATTAATTAAAATCAGTATGATAGCTTACCCTTTTGAACTCGATTTCTTCCTGATTGTTTTGCATGGTACATAGCTTTATCCGCTACATCCAGTAATTGATTTGAGTCTTTGCCATGATTTGGGTATGTTGAAATTCCAATTGAAATTGTTATTTTTAAAGAATGTAAACCTGACATGATTTCAGTTTGAGAAACTTTTTGACAAATTCTTTCGCCCAATTCTTCTGCCATATCAAGAGAGGTTTCCGGTAATATAACAACAAACTCTTCTCCACCATGGCGACTGGTAATATCAGTACTACGGACTTCAGACATCAAAATCTTAGAAAACTCGACTAAAACTAAATCACCAACCTTATGGCCATACTGATCATTTATAGATTTAAAGTAGTCAATATCTATTAAAAAAATTGATAACTGGTGACTATATCTTTTTGAACGTTGAATTTCTAAATCAAGGCTTTTCCATAATTCGACTCGATTATACAAACCCGTCAATTCATCATGTGTGGCTTGATATTCTAATTTCTGTTCAAGTTCTTTTCTTTGACTAATATCTTCATGTGTACCACAAAGTCGAATCGGCTTATTTGTAGTCTCATCATATTCAACTACCGATCCCGAGCCCTGAATCCAAACCCAATGACCATTTTTGTGTTTCATTCTAAAATCAGCCGAATAAGACGTGTGTTCTTTGATGCTCCTTTCTACTATTGATTGCATCCGAGCTTTATCATCGGGATGTATCCTTTGTTCCCAGTCTGATACATTATTTTTGATATCCTCTGCTTGTAAACCCAGTATTTCTAACCAGCGATCGTTGACTTCGTGTTCACCTGTTTGAAAGTTCCAGTCCCAATAACCAAGGTTTGCACCATGAATAACATTTCTTAATTGATCTTCGGAACGAAATAATGCCCGATTAAGCGCACTAAGCTCTTTGGTTTTACTTTCAACAATGATATCTCTTTGATGCACTTCATTTGTTAACTCATCCACCAATGATTTGTTTTCTATTTTTAATTTAATCATACCCATATTTTTTTTGTATGAGTTAAATGCAAAAAATACCATCATCATATAATAAATAAGTATCGCAAATGAAAGAACAAAATACACTTGTTGCTCATAACCATGCAAAGTATAGAAAATTGAAATAGTTGATGGGGCGGTGTAGAAAAAATATGCTGGCAAATAAGAAGAGAGAGCCGGGAGTGCTGCAGATACAATTCCAAAGTAAACCATCAATAGAGCACCAATAAGTACAATATTATCTTGGTCAATTGGAAATAAAAATAACAAACTCCAGGATAAACCAAGAAAAACGGAAGCTAAGGTATATTGGATTAGCCATTTTTCTGAATCCTGTCGATTAAAATTATGCCACAACCATAATCTAGCAAAAGTTCCTGCAAATAATAAAGCTAGCCAACCAAGGAGAAGGTTGTTATTTGTTTTATCATGCATTAAATGGTAAAAAAGAAAGCCAACTAATATAACTGCGATATTTGTAACTGGCACATGAGAGACAATAATACGAACTTGTTCATATTTTAAACTACTATTTTTATCCATTATGATTCAATGATTAGTTTATAAAGTTCCATCAATTCTATAGCTTATAACGTTAATCTTTTAAAATGCAGGGAGCCTTACTTCTTATTTTAGGTCCTAGACAGAAGAAAACGGTTTACCATTAATTTAAGAATAATAACCTATGTTTAGTTTGAGCCTATCAATAATGTGTAATATGAGATACATAGTACATTATAAACATCTTCTTTTCCATAATGTAGATGATGCTAGATGTTGTAAGCTGACTAAGAGTTGATATTATAATGACTAAAATTAGGGATTGTTGATCTTTCTAAGTTCAAGTACCTGTAAGATTAACAGCACTAGTTTTAAATTAAAAAAACATAAAAAAACCCAATAACATCTTGGCTATTGGGTTTTTATATAGAACTAAAAGAAATATTGATTAATTGCTAAGTTCTAATAGCATTTTATTTAAACGCTGAACAAATGTCGCCGGATCTTCTAATTGACCACCTTCGCTTAATAAAGCCTGATCAAACAGAATCTTAACCCAATCACTAAAGCGATCACTGTTTTCTTCTGTTTTTAACCTGGTCACTAAAGGATGCGTTGGATTAATTTCAAAGATTGGCTTATGCCCCATAACATCCTGCCCTGCCTGTTTTAACATACGTTCAAGGTTAGCACTCATATCATGGTCACCTGTCACTAAACATGCTGGAGAGCCTGTTAAACGATGCGTTAAACGAACTTCTTTAACTTCTTCGCCCATCACATCTTTAACTTTTGTTACAAAATCTTTGAATTCTTCTTCTGCTTTTTCTTGTACTTTTTTATCTTCTTCATCTTCGAGATCACCAAGATCCAGTTCACCACGAGCAATAGACTTTAGAGGAATACCATCATAGTCAGGTAATGAAGACATTAAGAATTCATCAACACGATCTGATAATAATAGAACTTCTATACCTTTCTTGCGGAAGATTTCAAGGTGCGGGCTACTCTTAGCAGCAGCAAAGCTATCTGCGGTGATGTAGTAAATTGCTTTTTGGCCACCTTTCTCTTCTGTTTTTTCTTCTGCTTTATCATCGCCTTCTTTAGCTTCAACATCTGCACCGTCTGCTTTTGCATCTTCATCAGCTTTCTTCATACGAGAAATATAATCATCTAAAGAAACGACTTGTTCATCGGTATCTTTATCTGTTGAAGCAAAACGACAAAGTTTGGCAATTTTTTCGCGATTAGAGAAATCTTCACCCGGGCCTTCTTTAATAACACGGCCAAATTCTTTCCAGAACTTAGCATAGTCTTCAGGCTTATTATTAGCCAGTTTTTGTAATTCGGCTAATACTTTCTTAACAGAACCGGAACGAATACTATCAAGAACTTTTGAGCCTTGTAAAATTTCACGAGAAACGTTTAATGGTAAATCATTTGAATCAATAATGCCGCGAACAAATCGTAAATAGTTTGGCATTAACTTTTCAGTTTCATCCATAATAAAGACGCGGCGAACGTAAAGCTTTATGCCATGTTTTCTATCTCTATCCCATAAATCAAATGGCGCACGCTGTGGAATAAATAATAGTGAAGTATATTCATACTTACCTTCCACCTGATTGTGCATACGGGTTAATGGGTCTTCAAAGTCGTGAGCAATATGCTTATAAAACTCATTGTATTCATCATCTTTGATTTCAGATTTAGGACGAGTCCATAAAGCTGATGCGCTATTAACAGTTTCATATTCTATTACCGTTTCAGCAGGCTCTTCCGGTGCTTCCTCACCTTCAGCAGGAGGCATTGGCGGCTCAGGATCTTTTAACATTTCAATTGGTACGGTAATATGATCAGAGTAGGTTTTAATAATATTACGAATACGGAAAGTTTCCAGAAACTCATCATCTTCTTCACGAAGGTGTAATGTAACTTCAGTACCACGGCTTGCTTTCTCAATTGTCTCTATAGAGAAGTCACCCTCGCCTGATGATTCCCATTGAACCGCGTGTTCAATACCTGTGCCTGCATGTCTGGTACGCAAAGTTACTTTATCTGCCACGATAAATGCAGAATAAAAACCAACACCAAATTGACCAATAATATGGGCATCTTTTTTCTGGTCTCCGGTTAAAGATTCCATAAATTCTTTAGTACCAGATTTTGCAATGGTGCCGATGTTAGATACTACATCATCTCGAGACATACCAATACCATTATCAGAAATTGTAATGGTACGAGCATCTTTATCGACATCAATAATAATTTTTAATTCAGTATCATCTTCATAAAGTTTGCTTTCACTAATAGCTTCGAAACGTAGTTTATCAATTGCATCAGATGCATTTGAAATTAACTCTCTTAAAAATATCTCTTTATTACTGTAAAGAGAATGGATCATCAGTTTTAATAATTGGCTAACTTCAGTTTGAAAGCCTAATGTTTCTTTTTGTGCTTCTACTGTCATTTTTTACTCGCTATAGATTAAATTAGATATTAGATACTTAATAGTAGGTACACAAGTAAATAGGACCCAGTCTGAGCTTTTCAAGTATTTTTTTGCAGATTAAATTAAATTAACCATAAAATTCATAGTAAATTTAAATTATCGATTCTGGCAGAGTCTTATATATATAAATATTACCATCATCAATATCGATATAGTTGTTATCTTCAAGGTAAGATAATAAATAGGAAACTGAACCGATCTGACAATCAATCATTTTAGCAATAACTTCGGGACAAAGTGTATTACTGGATTTTCGATTACTAAAGCCGGATGAACTTTGATCAATTAAATACTGCTTTAATTTCGGATAGATACTTTTTAAGGCTAAATCTCTAATTTGTACGTTTAAATGTCTAATTGTTGCAACCAGGTTTTTTACCATTGTCGTATAAACTTGAGGATACTGTTGTAATACATTGGTAAAATCATCTTTAGTAATTTCAAATAATTTACATTCACTGATTGTTTTTACAGAAGCTGTTCGACTGGCATCATCAAGAAATGCATATTCACCAAAATAGCTCCCCTCTCTTAAAGTTGCCAGAGTAAATTTGCTTCCACTATTATTACTGGTAAAAACTTCTAAAGTTCCCGACTCAACAATATATAAATTACTGGAAACCTCTCCTTCTTGAATAATAAGTTGGTCTTTTTCAATTGATAGAGGATTAACAAGATTCATAATGATGTCAGTTTCACTTTCTTTTAAACCTGAAAATAATTCTATTTTAGTTAAGTCAAACATTTATATTTCTCCTTGTTCTTCCGGTAAAGTTTTATAGGTATAAATAATATCAACTTCTATATTAATATAATTATTTTCTTCTAAGTCATATAAAATATAAGCAATAGAATCAGTTGGGCAGTTTATACTAGTTGCTATACTTTCAGCTGTAACAGGTTCACGTCTCGTTGTTCTTCGACAAACACTGACACTATGGTCAATTAAGTATTGCTTTAGTTTAGGATAGGTGTTGTCAATTGACAATTGTTTAATTTTTTGATCTTTTTCTTTGATTGCACTGATAAGGTTCTTAACCATCGTCTTATACACCGATGGGTACTTCTCTAGAATCATTGTAAAATCATCTTGAGTGATTTCTAATAAAGAAGTCTCACATAAAGTTATAACTGATGCCGCTCGCTTTGATTCTTCTAAAAAAGCAAACTCACCAAAATATTGCCCTGAAGACAAAGTGGAAAGAGTAAACTGAGTTCCATTATCATTACAAATAAATACTTTAAGCTTTCCAGATTCCACCAGAAAAAGGTTTCTAGTTAAATCGCCTTGATTAAGAACAATTTCATTTTCAGCAAAATGTATGCGTTTAACCAGTTTAGCAATAGACGCCAATTCATTGTCAGATAAATTTTTGAAAATCGATATATCATTCAGATTAATCATATTAGTAGCTTACCAAAGTTTTTTATAATGGCGAAGTACAGCTTGGAAAAATATCGTTTTTAATATCAGACTGCATTCTGACAATCGCCTGAGAGACGATTGGCATTCTACCATTAAGGTAACAATTTTTAATAAAAAGGTTATTGTCCGTGTCGATAGTCAGCCCATCAGGATCTGCGTCACTAACCATCAGTTTGAGCATATTTGGAAAAAATGGGACAATTAATTCGTGGCAGTAGGTAACCCTTAATTTGAGTAAGTTTGCATCTTGTATTGAAACCTGACTAGCTCCACCAATCTCTGAGCTTCGATACATTAAATTATTATTGGGTATCATTCCATCATCTGCTTTTCCAAAGTCCAAAAATGCTTCATTTGTTGGGTTAAGGCGCTGAATACAGACAAAACCATCGTCAACAATTTCTTTTACCTTATCACGACCTATTTGTAATTGTTTAACATTGATAGTTGAGTTTTCATCATCAATTGAAGTAAATAAAGGTGCTAAACCTCTAATAAAAGCTCGCTCAATATTATCTTTATCGGCATTACTGACTGCACCCACTCGAGCTGCATTAAAAATAGCATAATTTACCGTTGTTTTCGCATTATAAACCAGTGCAACCTGGAACGTGCCCAAGGTTAATAACATCAGCACCGGAAAAACAATAATGAACTCCACCATTGCCTGCGCTTGCTGTTTTCGATATTGTTTTATATATTTTAAGTAAGACGTTCGCATTAATTAAATTTTCAATCCAAAATATCATGAATTTATTAAAGGCTATTAATTACTATCACCAGTTTGTTTTTGTTGTAAATCTTTAACTGTATTTTCTTTCGCATTAACGTTATTCAAATCAATAATATTTTGAACCTTATCATATAAATTAATAATTTTATTTGCTCTAATCGACAAGGGATCAGATGAATCTATATTCTCTACTACTCTTAAAAAACTTAAGGTTGCCTGGCGTAATTGAATAATTGCAAGGTTGTGCCATATTTTAGGATTTTTAGGGGCTCTTATTGCTGCTTCTTGATAGTATAATATAGCTTCTTTGGGCTTGTTTTCACGCGCATAAATATTCGCTAATTTAAACCATGCTTCTGAATTGCTCGGATCAGTTTTGGTCACATGAGTAAAAATTTTCTTTGCCTTGGGCCAGTCTTTTTGGTTATAAGCTTGAATACCCATAGCATAACTTCTTAAGATTTTTTCATTTTCTAAATCTTCATTTTCTAAATTGTCACTTCCTAAATTATCGTTGTTAACTGATAGTGTCTGACAGCCGGTTAATAAAATCAGAGTAAAAAAAAAGAATAATCGTTTATTAATTCTTTTCTGTTTAGCTTTATATAGTCTATTTACCATGCTAATTTTTGACCAATATGTAAATTTAGTGAAGCCGCTGCATCTTTTGTCAACTCTAAAGTTGATGCAGCACGTAAACAAAATGATAAGCGCCAGGGTTTAAGTGACGGTACTATTTTAAGTATTTCACCCAGTTTATTTAAGTAAACCACATCAATACTATATTTCATAAAAAAAGTATGAACTGAGTTACAGGGTAAAATTAATAGTCCATCGCTATGTGTTAATTTTTTTTTACCTAAGAGGCCTTGCATGCGTTCTAAACTAGATTCAGTAACGAATAAAGAATCTAAAATCATGTGCTTCGTTGTAAAATCAATCAACTGTGTTGACAACATTTTTAACCTAAAAACTTCATGACAATTGGAAAAGCTAAGATAATAAAGGTTACTGGAAAAATAAACACAATAAGTGGGAAAACGAGTTTTACCGGCGCTTCCATTGCTTGCTTTTCTGCACGCTGAAAACGCTCATTTCGTCTCTGTTCAGCTTGAACTCTAAGCGTTGTTGCCATACTTGAACCAATTTTCTCGGCCTGAATAATTGCATTAACAAAATTAGCCACATCACTAATATCAAGACGGGCAGACATTCGTTTAAGCGCTTCTGTACGCGTTATGCCATAGCGTAAATCTCTTAATACAATAGCAAACTCATTTCTCAAAGCCCCTTTAGGCCCTTTATCAACGCTTTGTTGTAAGGCACCGGTTAAATTAAGGCCTGCTTCAACAGCCATGGTAATAAAATCTAAAAATGTGGGTAAGTCTCTGATTACACGAATACGACGTTTCTTTTTGGTGTCCTGCAACCAGATCTGCGGTAAAAAATAAAAAAAGATAGGTGTCAAAAGCAGCGCTAAGGGAATAATTTCATTTAAAATAATCATTAAATATAAAGAAATGAAAAATGAAATTATTGCTGAAACAACACTTAATGAAAAAAATTCCTCTGCTGTTAAAACATAAGAAACCCCCGATTTTTGTAATTTTGTATCAATTCCATCTAAATAAGAAAAAGGTAAATTAGAAGCAATATAATATTCAATGATTTTAACCGGGCCCCATATTATCTTTAGGCCTGAAGGTAGCGGATCCATATAGCCACGATCATCACTTGCTCGCTCAGGCTTAATACTTAAGCTAAAAGCAATAAGAAAAAAAATACTGATACCAAAGAAAATACTAGCAATACTGGCTAAGCTAAAATCCATTTAGTATTCCAATTTATAACTGAGTGTTAATAAAATAAAATCAGACATCGATTGTGGTCACTTTTTTAATAAACACATAACCTAAAATTTCCATGACTATCACAATCGCTAAAACAATAAAACCAGAGGTCGTTGTGTATAATTTTTGCATATTTTCGGGTTCTATATACGACAATAAAACGGCAAGAAAAATAGGTAATGCGGACATAACCCAGCCTTGCATCTTGCCCTGTCCGGTCAAACTATCTATTTTCCCTTCCATGGTTATTTTTCGTCGTAATGTTTCCGCTAAAGTTCCTAAAGTTTCTCCTAAATTACCACCAATTTCGCGTGATATTTTTAATGCTGCAACAAACATAAAGACACTTTGAATGGGTACTCTCTCTTCAAGCGTATCTAAAGATTTTGAAAATTCGACCCCTAGACGTTGTTGTCTCATCAATAAAGTAATTTCCTGACTCATAGGGGCTGGTGATTCTCTAACAATTGATTCCATAGCCATATTTAAACTTGCACCAGCTTTCAAAGCTCCGGTAATCATTAATAAGGTATCCGGTAATTGCAATTCAAATTTTTTAAGACGATTATTACGCATAATCTTATACATTGTCGGCGGTAAAATTAACAAGGCGGTAAAAGCACCAATGGCAATTAAAATATCTCCCGTCAGCACGTAAAATACCAGAGGGACAATAATTAAAGCGCCAATATTGTATAGGAACAACTTTGACGGTTCGACAAACATAAACATATCCGACATATTGACATCTGCCGCTTCCTGGAAGGTGTTTTTATAATCGGCAAAAAAAACCTGAATCTGGCTCATAATGACATAAACCAAAATGGAAACAGACAAAAGTACCAGTATTTGAATGCTTAGCCAGCTAATCATATTAATTCTTTCTTTGAGTTGTAAAAAGGCTCATATCAACTTCCACACCACGTTCCCTTAGGTTTTCATAAAAATATGGTATCAAACCAGTGGCAATAAATTTGCCTTTGGCTTTACCATTATCATCATAACCAGTTTGTTTATATAAAAAGATGTCCTGCACCTGCACTATACCACTTTCTATACCAGTAATTTCTGAAATATAAGTGACTCGCCTTGAGCCATCAGGAAGACGAGTTTGCTGTACAATAATATCAACAGCAGATGAGACTTGCTCTCTAATAGCAGCTAAAGGCAGATCCATCCCCGCCATCATAACCATGACCTCTAAACGGGATAACACATCTCTTGGTGTATTTGCATGAGCAGTCGTTAAAGACCCATCGTGCCCCGTATTCATCGCCTGCAGCATATCAAGCGCTTCTCCTCCACGACACTCACCGACAACAATACGGTCAGGTCTCATTCTTAAACAGTTTTTAACTAAGTCTCGAATTGGAACTGCCCCTTTGCCTTCCAGGTTGGCAGGTCTTGATTCTAAAGATACAAGATGAGGCTGATTTAATTTAAGCTCCGCGGCATCTTCAACGGTAATCACTCGTTCTTCATGAGGAATAAAGTTAGATAACACATTCAGTAAAGTAGTTTTACCAGAACCCGTACCACCAGAGATGACAATATTACAATGCTCATGCACGGCTGTTTGTAAAAATTTCATCATGCCCGGGCTGCATGAACCAAAATTAACTAAATCATCACCGGTTAGTTTATTCTTAGAAAACTTACGTATTGTAAGACAGGGTCCGCGTAATGCCAGTGGTGGAATAATTGCATTAACTCGAGATCCATCCTTTAAACGTGCATCTACCATTGGTGAACTTTCATCAATTCGACGCCCTAAAGGTGACACAATACGCTCAATTGCCGATAAAACTGCATTATCATCACTAAAAGTGACAACCGATTTAACCAAACGGCCATTTCTTTCAATAAAGATATCATCGAAACTATTAACCATAATTTCTGTCACACTATCATCTTCTAATAGTTCTTCCAGAGGGCCTAAGCCAACAGCCTCATTAAGAATATCTCTGGCCAGTAATTTTTGATCAATATGAGCCGGAATAGAAACAGCAAACTTTTCAATAATTTGATTGATATGTTCGCCGACATTTTTTCTTAGTTCGGTGTCATCCATATCGGCAACATCGGTTCGACGAATATCCATCATAGAAAGTAATTCTTTATGGACTTGGGTACGCCATAAAATCATTTCTTTGATGAGTTGCTTTTGCTGAACATCCTCCTCGGCTAGTTCTTCAGTTCCTGAAAATGATGTAGAAGTATTCTCAGAGGCTTGTGATGACTCAACAGCCGATGCGGTAGTTTCAGCTGCTTCGCTAATGTTATGCTTTGCCTCATTAGACTTATGATCTGGCTGGCTGGGAGAGGAGTTTTCATTATCCTGGTTTATTTCGGACTCTATAAGCTGTTCGGCTTCTAACTTCTCACCAATTAAAGTAATGATATAACTACCGATAGCAATCTTATCGGTTTGTTTGATGGGGCCATATTGCTCATGAGCTTTATCATTAATTTTAAAACCATTTCCACCACTGAGGTCTTTAATATAGAGTCCTTCTGGTGTTTGATTTATTTCTGCATGAGTTTGCCCGATGGTCCATCCGCGCAACTGCACTAAATTATCTCTTGATTTACCTATCGTACAATGGTTAATCATACAACGAATTTGAGAGACCGGCTTTCCTGCTTTTGTTTGTACAGTAATTTCAAACATTTCAAATAACTCTATTAGAATAGTTTTTATAATTCTTATCTTGAAAAAATACCATGACTTTATAAAGCTTAATGAGATAAAAACTAATCGACAATTTCTTTTTCTCCAATAGAACTCATAAATTTATTTAATAATTGAGCTTCAAAATTGATACTATTTTTATTAAAGTCAGAGTTGGCATCATAAGTTGTCGGTGTGACAAAAATAACTAATTGTGTTTTGTTATCTCTAAATTTTTTGGAACTAAACAAAGAACCTAAAATAGGAATATCACCCAATAATGGCACTTTATTGATATCTTTAGAAATTTCATTACTAACTAAGCCAGAAATAACCAGGGTTTCTTTATCTCGCATTAAAACATTGGTTGATGTTTTACGGGTTTTCATTCCGGGTATACCATTAACCGTTACCGAACTATCAATAGAGCTGATTTCAGTTTCAACATGTGCACTAATTTGTCCTTTAGCATTAGCATAAGGGTGAATTTTCAGCAGTATTCCGTAGGCTTTAAATTCAACGGTAACAGAACCATCTTTATCGGTGACTGGAATAGGCAGCTCACCACCAGAAAGAAACTCCGCATTACCACCACTATAAGTGCTTAAATGAGGTTCCGCCAATACAACTGCATCACCATTAGCCACTAATAGATTGATTTTAGAGGTAATCGCGCTTGCAATACCAAAGTAACCGCCTTGATAAATTCCCTGTGATTTATAATCCATGCCAAAAAGTCCCATTCCATCACTATAGGATAAAACAGCACCATCAACCTGACTTTGCCAATTAACGCCCAGTTCGTTAAGATCATTATTGCCAAATTCTGTGATTTTAACCGCCATATTAATCATTTTACCCTGAGCGACAGACGCTTCATTGGTTAGGTTAAGTATTTGAATACCTTTAAATGCTTCCATTACAACCGAAATAAGGGGTTGGAATTTTTTCTCTACTTCACCTTTAATAATTACTGAGTTTTCTATTCGTGAAATATCCAAACCAGGAATAATATTTAATAAAGTCATTTTTATTTTCTGATAGGTATCACCAAAAGAATCATATTCGACCAGATTTAAAAATTTATATTTTTTTTCTAATTTCTCTATTATCGGTTTATATTTGCTTTCAACATTACCCGATATTTGTATCGTCTCACCAACCGTATGGATCTTAAGACCCTTGATATTGGATAAGGCAACTTTTATCTCATGGATTTGACGGTTGGTATCTTTTTCTCTAACAAATACTTTTAGTTTTCTTTCTTTACCATTTCTTAACCAGATGTGAATATTGGTATCCCCTCTACCTTCAGCAATCAGTATCAGCTGACCTTCTTTAGTAATCGAAGAACTCAGTAATTTTCCATTACCAACGGCAACGCGATCTACCGGCTCATCAATTTTATAAATTTTTACTTCGCCAACAAACATAAAATAACTATTAACATTTGCTAATGAAACTGAATACCCCATTATAAAAACTAAAAATATAAGAAATCGATTTTTCATGTATTACTCTTTCGTTTATGTATCATTAAATTATACCCATAATCATTGAAAGCCTGGCTGCATTTACAAATTTTACGGGTATAGTTATTCTAAAACCGGTAATTCACCAACTGTGGAAACACCATCTTTACTATTACCACCAGATAAAAACTCAATTTCACCCTTGTTAACTTGATTTGGTAATTTAGATTTTATCGAGCTTATATCTGCAGTGACACCTTCGATAATAGTGCCATTTTTGGTCGTAATTGTTCCATCTGCAAGCACAACAATATCATTAGCATCATGAACCTGGCCATCTTTGGTCACCACTTGCCCGGCTTTTAACTTTGTAACCGAATTAGCATCAACAACTTTACCCGATTTAGTCACAATCTGTCCGGCTTTAAGCTTGGTAGTATCAGATGAATTAATTATTTTACCATCCTTAGTGACTAGTTGACCTGCTTTTAAAGTGGTAACTTCTGACTTTTTAATGACTTTGCCATCTTTGGTCACAATGTTGCCATCAGCATCAATCGTATAATCAGATTTTTTCAAAATCGTGCCATCGGCTAACATTACATCGCCATCTTCAGCTACTTTAAAATCATCTTTACGTAAAATTGTGCCATCAGCTAATAATACATCACCTTCTTGAGCCACTTTATAATCATCTTTTTTAACCACGGTGCCATCGGCTAAGACAATATCTCCGTCTTCTGCAATAGTTAAACCGTTTCCTTCCAGCATAACACCATCTTCTGTCAGGACTTGTCCGGCTTTAAGCTTAGTGACTTGTGATTGCTCTATTAGTTTGCCATCTTTAGTAACAATTTGACCTGCACTAAGTTTAGTAACATCTGATTCATTAATGACTTTACCGTCTTTTGTCACTAATTGTCCCGCTTTTAAGTTAGTAACCTCAGACTTATCAATAACCTTGCCATCTTTAGTCACAATTTGACCTGCTTTTAAAGCTGTAAAGTCAGATTTTTTAATGACTTTGCCATCCTTGGTTACAATATTGCCATCAGCATCAATGGTATAATCAGATTTTTTCAAAATCGTGCCATCGGCTAAAACAACATCACCTTCTTCAGCAACTTTATAATCATCTTTGCTAAGAATAGTGCCATCAGCCAACATAACATCGCCTTCTTTTGCCACTTTAAAATCATCTTTGCGAAGCACTGTGCCATCGGCCAGCATCACATCACCCTCTTCAGCCACTTTATAGTCATCTTTGCGAAGTATTGTGCCATCAGCGAGCATCACATCACCTTCTTTAGCAACAATCACTTTGGCGGTTGATGCAGCAAGTTTGTCCGAAGATATAACCTTTCCATCTTTGGTAATAAGCGAACCATCAGCAGCCACTGTTAAACCATCTGTATTGACAACATTACCATCTTTATCAATCAATTCACCATTTTCATTAATGCTTAGGCCTCGGCCTGAGAGCACGACACCATCTTTGGTCATAATAACGCCATCTTTAACAATTAAATTTTTATCTTTAATAATTTTTCCATCAGCCGTTAAGATTTGACCTTCTTCTAGCTTAGTCGCATTATGTTTACTGATTACTCTGCCATCTTTAGTAACAAAATTGCCATTGGCATCAACAGTGTAATCATCTTTACTAAGAACTGTTCCATCAGACAATAAAATATCGCCTTCTTTCGCTGCTCTTAGTTTACTGAGCCCCTGATTCGCTGTTCTTATTTTATCTTGTGCCAACATTTTTTCGGCATGAGCTATCAGATCCAATAAAGAAATACGGGTAAAATCAGCACCCGATTGATCTTTTCTATTTCTTAATAAGGCAATTAAATCGCCTTTATCCTGAGCTGCCACTAATAATGAGGCTTCTCTAGGTGTCACATTGACTGTAATAGTAGAAAAGTTTTTTATTTGATTAGTTTGCCCTGTGGCTAACAACATAAGATCTTCTTCATGTTTAATTGAAGGACGTTTACCAATGGCTAAAACTTCTAAATTCTGTAGTACCGGTATAACTACATCGGGTTTTGGTTCATCTTTTTGATTTTCAGTAGCATCACCAGGTTTAGCTTTTTTTTCTTCTGGTGGTTCAAGTAATTGCGGTGAAATTAATGCAAATAAATCAATATAATTTCCTGGGCGAATTAGACTGGCAACGGAATTAATTTCATCGACTTGAACAGTCATTGCACGCCTTTTAATTGTGATAGTATCTGAAAAGTCTTTGGGGAAGGTTTTATCGACAAAACTACTTAGTAAAGCCTTTCCTCGAGGTAGGTCTACGGTTAAAATCTTACCTTCATATTGATCAAAATTATTTAAAGTAATTGCTGAAGAATGGACAAATTCTCGGGGTATTGGTCGAGTTACCATATTGTGATAACCAATTTTTGCCCCTATTGGCAAATTATCATTAGCGACAACCACATCAATTTTTTCAACTTTAGGCCCTTTAATACTATTTCGTAATTCTTCTTCCTTATTGGCAAGATAAGTCATCGATAAATACACGGCAATCAAACCAAAAACGATTGAACTTGCAAGAATTAAGAGGGGGTTCCTTTTTTTATCACTCACAAAAAATATTCCTAATTGTTATCTAAAATTATTAAAATTAAATGAAGCTATAACATGGCATTCATAATGTCATCAAAATCAATATCCGGCATACCACTGGTGTCAATACCAGCAGGTATATCAAACGTTTGATAGTTATCGATTGCATCAAATGTATCTTGTAGTTTGCTTACCTGAGCTGCAGCCTCAGGTGATAAATCCTTTAATTCTTCCGCATCCGGGTAATCAGATAAAGAAATAGCATAAGCATAGCCATGATTCTTGTAACTAATGGCTTTACCCAGGTCCGCCACTGCATCGACCAGGTTGGTTGCAGCAGCAAGCCCGATTAGAGTCATCAATACCACGACATACTCAACCATACTCTGACCGAGCTGCTTATTTGGGGATACACGTAATTGTGTGCGACTCTTTACCATGGTAGTAATTTCTTATTGACTATATTGGCAACAACATTGGTTTGACCATCTTTTCTAGCAATAATCATATTAATGCGATCCTTACCTTTAGCAAATACAAGTGTGTGAGGAGCACTAAAACCAAGTGATTTATCAACTGTAACAGTCCAGTCATTATTTTTATAGTGATTTTTATAATAATTTACATTGGATGAAACAGATAATTTATTAGTTAAGTAGATTAGTTTTCCATCTTTCCCGGGGTCATTCATTTTCATATCATTAATAACCTGACTTCCATGAAGTTTAGGAAAGTTTTTTGCTAATTCTTTTCTATTTTCAATTTTCATGCTCTCAGCTATATCACTAACACCTAATAAGCCAGTTGAACCACCATCATTTCCTTTTTTTACTTGTACGGTATATAACAATTCTTCGTTCTTGTGAGACAATAATATCCACTCACCAAATTCGGTTTGTGCTATTTTCTGTTCCCATAAGTCACGATAAAAATTAATAATTTCTTCCACGCTTTGCGTACTTGTAAAGCGTCTTCCTTTTAGCTTAATACCATTTAAATTAGTTTCGTCACTTACCCACTGTACCTGTGCTCCTTTAGGCGCAGGAAAAGACCAGTCCTCAGCATAAGCCTGACCAATACTAACAAAAAAAATAAAAAGTATGACTATCATTTTAATATGAACAATATCCTTTATCATCACAGCTGGTTTCACCTCCATCTTTAATATATTCAGGAGGAATTGCTTCTGAATCGGTATATCCCCACTCAAGACTATTTAATTCTGATACTGGAATAAAAGGAATGTAACTGAGTATATCAACCACAAAATCAAAAGGTTCCCGTAATATACGTGTTGGCACAAGACCTTCAGATTGTCTTTTAGCATGTATTTGGCCACCCGCATTCCAACCATTGGTTAAAACGGCTGCCTGAGCATTAAATTGTAAATTTAATTTTTGTAAAAATAAATAGTCTTCAGAGTTCATATTGCCATATTTTGGCGCTTCTGCCACGGAAACATTAATATTGGATTTATGATAACCCAAGGGTGCAGCTCCTAACAATGACTCATTTCCGATAATCATAATATCAAACTCAGGTAAATCAGCAAAAACACTCAATAAATTAGAAATAAATGTTGGTCCGGCAGCGACAATACCAATCAATAAAGTTGCCACACCTTTATCACCGGGTACCAGTTTAGACGTTAAATCTGGCGTCGGGCTATTATAATTGAATGAACCTTCTGATTTATTCAGATAAATGTCATTTCCTTCATTATCTTTTAAAAAAGGGTTAGCCGAAGATTTTTGCCAGCCCAGAGTTTTATCAGTATTTTTAAATACCGATTTAGTATCAGAAAAAAAACGTTGCCGACTTTCTATTTGTACCTCAGCAGCAGTCTTGGTAGGGCTTTCTAAACCGGCAATAGTATCACCACCGCTATTAAATGTTTTTGACATATCATCGACACTGCCAAACCAGGCCGTGTATTCCCAGGCTTCATATCTTGCTGCCTGCACACTATATTGTTGTATTTCAATATACTTAGCAAGCAAAGGAATAATCAAAAATAAAGGTACCAGAAAAAAAGTCGCTGCAATAGCAAATTCAACCATGGCTTGCCCATTGGATCTTTTTTTACGTTTAATTGAACCTGAATTAAAATATGACATCAAATTAACCCCAGATCATTTAATAGCACATTTAAGTCAAACGACCCTAAGCCAAAGGGTAAGCTAAATTCAACACCGGAAATAGCCCAAATTTGTTTTTGTTGAAATAATAAGGCAATGACTTTTTCTGGAATTTGAGTTTCAACTAATCGGGCTTGCCAAAAAGGATTAAACGTACTGCCATACTCAGTTCTACCATCAATACGATTAAAGTGCGTTGCCAGTGGGTCCGTTGGCCGGCTAAAATAAACCTCTGATTTAGCAATTGCAGCCAGCTCATCATCTTGCATCGTGTTATCAAGCTTTAGATGACCGGACTCATTAACGATTTCACTGGAGGTTTTGATTTGATCGCGCTCCTTAACCAAACCAACAATTAAATTGGGTGCAAAAAAATTAATATTTTCTACAAAGGCTAAACTCGAATGTTTTTTAGCTAAATCTGCCATTATTTCATTTGGCACAATACTATTAAAAGCCGGTAAGCCTTTATGTCCGTTAAACATTAGAGAATCGGGCATATTCATGTTCATTGGAACACCGCAATCACCTTTAGGGCCATTACAGGGACCAACAAAATTATAGCTTATGGGTAAATCACCGGGGGCTCGACCATACTCATCACCATCAACACCATACATATCATCAATCTTCATTATACCTTGCGCTGACGCAATTTGACCGGTACCGACACCAAATGGTACATCTATTTCGGGCTTAAGAGGAAATTCAAATTCTAAAATATCAATTCCCATCCATGAAATTTTTGCCACCATGGGTCTATCACTATCGTTACTCGGCGCTGCAGCCGTTATAGGCACAGCCGTTAAGTCATAATCACCCTCGTTATAAATAGTACCGCTACCATCGGTCATAATTAAATCGCCGGTACTAGTTTCGGTATAATCACCATTATTATATACGGTTCCATTATTCAGAGTAATATCGCCATCAGCATTAGTGCTATAGCCACCACTACTAACAACAGAACCATCGGGTAAGACGATATCACCTGATTCTGCTTCTTTATAATCGGCATCAGTAACGGTTTGTTCAGTGCCTCCGGCCGTTAATTTCATTTCATATTCTTGTCCTGCGGTAAAATCATCTTTATTAACAGGTTCTCCATCAGGATCTTTTCTATCTGCAACTTCTGCAGCATTAAGGGATAACATCTCACTACCAAACAAAGTCAGCCACATTAACGGATCTTTATCTTTATTGATACCAACATCTAATATATCTAAACATTCGTCAAAAACCGTAAACCCCAACAAAGAAAGATCGGCACAGCCTCGTAAAAACATTTCAAATTTGACCCACATATTTAAGCCGATAACATCTACGCCAGTCCAACTATAATATTGCCTGCCTGATTTTTCGGTTAAACGTAAGTCAGTT
>JADGAU010000055.1 GCA_015231865.1 Gammaproteobacteria bacterium
AACTGAGTTTTCTAGGATAATTCAGGATAATGATTGGAAATCAATTTGCCTATGCCTTTTTCATATTTAACAGAAACCCAATTAACAGAACTTTCATTAACAGAGCTTAAAGGTGTTGGCGATAAAGTCGCTGACAAACTTAATCGTCTGGGGTTGGAGTCACCGAAAGACTTACTGTTCTTTTTTCCATTTCGGTATCAGAATCGTTGTTATCTAACACCATTTTCACAACTAGTGGTTGAATCTGAAGCACTGGTTAAAGGTCATATTAGCGCATTACCTGACTATACGCCGTCAAGACAACGCTTTAAAAAAACTTTTTTATGTGAAATACAAGATAATGAAAATAGACGTTTGCGTTTGCGTTTTTTTAATTTTTCTAGCTATCAAATTCAACGATATCAAATTGGTGCTCAAGTCGTTTGTTATGGCACCATAAGTTTTGGTCCAATAGGCCTTGAAATGCATCATCCCGAAGTCAGTTTTATAGAAGATGAAGAGGATATTAAATTAGAATATCGCTGTATTTATCATACAACCGATGGCCTGGCTCAAAGTACAATACTGAAATTAGTTCATCAGGTTTTAAGCATATTTAACACATCTGATGATATGGAACTTTTACCAGCTGAGACAGTTGATTATTTGAAATTAAGCTCTTTTAAAGAATCCATACAATTTTTGCATCAACCGCAAATAAATATCAATTTTTCAGCGTTACAGGATAAGCAGAGTCGATATCATCAGAGATTAATTATTGAAGAACTGGTTGCCAATCAAATTTCTGTTTTGGAAAAGTCATTTTCACAAAAAAATGAGCAAGCCAGTTTTCAAATTAGCCATCAAGAAAATCCTATACAGCAACAATTTTTAACACAACTTCAATTTAATCTTACCTCTGCTCAATATCGCGTCAATGATGAGATTAGTTTGGATATGACACAATCACAACCGATGCATCGCTTAGTTCAGGGTGATGTTGGTTCGGGTAAAACTATTGTCGCGGCAATGGCCATTTTGCATGCGATTGAAGCGGATTTTCAAGCCTGTTTAATGGCGCCAACGGAGTTGTTGGCCGAACAGTTATTTCAAAACTTATCTTTGTGGTTTGAACCATTATCAATTTCAGTGTCTTTATTAACGGGTAAAACTAAAGGTAAAAACAGGAAGGAATTATTAGCACAGATAGAGCAGGGTGAATGCCAGGTTTTGGTCGGTACTCATGCAGTATTTCAGGAACATGTCGCCTTTGCTAAATTAGGCTTAGTTGTTATTGATGAACAACATCGCTTTGGCGTTCACCAACGGTTTTTATTACGTGATAAAGGCGTTAATCAGGAACAAAAGGAATCATGCTCTCCCCATGTATTAGTCATGACAGCAACCCCAATCCCTCGTACTTTATCAATGACGGCTTATGCTGATTTATCCTGTTCAATTATTGATGAATTGCCTCCCGGGAGACAGGCTATCGATACCGTACTGATACCTCAAGCCCGCCGAGAGAAAGTGATTGAACGAATATACCAGGCTTGCCAGCAGGGCAAGCAGGCCTATTGGATCTGCACTTTGGTGGAAGAATCAGAAGTATTACAATGTCAGGCTGCAGAAACAACTTTTAATGAGTTACATGAGAGTTTAAAAGAGATTAAAGTAGCTCTGGTTCATGGGCAAATGAAAGCAACTGAAAAGCTTGAAATCATGTCTCAGTTTAAGCAAGGTGAGATCCAGCTATTAATTGCAACAACAGTCGTCGAGGTTGGTGTTGATGTTCCTAATGCCAGTTTAATGATTATTGAAAATGCTGAACGTCTGGGATTATCGCAACTGCATCAATTACGAGGGCGAGTTGGCCGGGGTAGTGTCAAAAGCGCTTGTGTTTTATTGTATAGTGAGAAGTTAAGCGAAGTAGGTAAAAAACGATTGAAAATTATGCGGGAAACTCAGGATGGTTTTGTTATTGCTGAGGAAGATTTAAAATTAAGGGGGCCGGGTGAAATATTAGGCACCAGACAAACTGGTTATCAAAAAATGAAAATTGCTGATCTGATGCGAGATCAGCACTTAATTCCAGAAGCTCAGAATATTGCTATCAAAATGCTTAAACACTCACCAGAAAATTCAAAACAATTAATGCAACGGTGGTTGGGGGATGTTAAACAATATCAAAATATTTGATATTGTTTATAGTATAGGAACTGTCACAACAGATAGTAGTGGTGACACATATGATGTATAAATAGAAACGAAGTCCTCCCGGCTAAAAACTTTTTTATCCCTACTATTAAGTCTATAATAAAGGAATGAAAAAGCTTCCCTTAGCCATTACCACCTTTGCCGATATTCGTGATAAGGCAGAAAACTATCTATATGTGGATAAAACACATTTTGCCTACAAGTTGATAGATTCTGGTCGGTATTACTTCCTCTCACGCCCCAGACGTTTTGGTAAGTCCTTATTTCTTGATACCCTGAGTGATTTATTTCAAGCTAAAAAAGCACTCTTTAAAGGCTTGGCGGTATATGAACAATGGGATTGGGAAACCAGCTATCCTGTGATTCATTTTTCCCTGAATACCGGGCGCTTTAATACGGCTAAAGGGATTGAAAGCCGGATTTTTGATGTAATGGATTTTGCAAAAAAAAAGCATGGAGTGGAATGTAAAAAAGATTGCGATATACCTTCCTGTTTTGGTGAGTTGATAGTCAATATCTATGAAAAATACCAACAAAAAGTGGTTATCTTAATTGATGAATACGATTTATGAAGGTTATTATGTTTCCGTGGTTTTCACCTATATTATGTCTTTAGGTTACCCCTGTGTTGCCGAGGACGTAACCTCGACAGGGCGAATTGATTTAACTATCAAACTGCCGGAACGGATCATTATTATCGAATTTAAAGTCGATCAAAAAGAAAAAGCCTTAACCCAAATCAAACAAAAAAAATATTACGAAAAATACCTCGAAGAGGCGCGGATGACTCATCAATCAATTTTTATTGTGGGCATGTGTTTTGATAGCGAGAGTAAAAATATCACCGAATTTGCCTGGGAGGCGGTGGATGTTTAAAAATAAATGCGATGAGAAGGAAAAACGTTAATACATCAGTAATATTTAAAAATATCAATCGTATAGATAAAATCAACACCTTGGTTTTCGCTTATACAGAACTCAGGTTAACTTAGCCTTCAAAATAAGTGATACTGACTTTATCAGAAGTAAAGTTTAGCTACCAACGAATAATGCCTGACATAGGATTATTTTTTGTCTTTATAAAAAACAAAACTATAAGAATAATACCAACTAAAAGTATTATTAAACTGAAATCCATATGCTAAAGTCCTTGTATTAATCTTTTATGCTTTAAAGTTTATAATTATAATAAAGATAAGCTAACCACTCCTACATGATCTATTTCTGATGGCATAGGATTATTATATCTTTATTCAATACCTAAAGAGAGAATAATGGACAATCCAAAATTTAATATAGCCGATAAAGTCATCCTGATATTGATAGTACTGGCTTTGCCATTTGTATTTATTCCGGAGCTAATGACTGAAACATTATCAACAATACTAAAGTATTTTATTGTTACCATTGGAATCTTATACGTTGTCTTATCAGCTAAGAGTTTCTTTAAATAATGTGCGGTGTGTTACTTACCTTGTAAGATTATGACCGATAACTACATGCACTACAATTTTAAAAAAGGGGAGTTACAATGTCCGAAGAAGGTTTAAGACTTCAATCTCTGATCGCAGCAGTCCTATTGTGTATAACTGCTTTTGCAGTTATTTATCAGCCTGATGAGGAAGTATTTATATTTAAAATACTTTTTGGTATCTCAGGAGTTTGGTATGTCGCTACAAAGTTTGCTGTATGGTTTAAGCATAAAAAATAGATCATTAGACAAAAGAATAAGAACTAATAAGGTTACGATTTTTTGTATAATCTAGAATATTGGAGATATGTTCAGGGACTTTTAGGTTAATTTAGATAGCGATAGCCGATCAATTAGAATATCATTTAACTGTTGAAGTGATTAATACCCCCCCTGACTTAGACATAGAGGCTTAAATTACAGGTTTAAGTATTTAGATGATTTTTTGCTTATAGCTTTACTTGCTACGTAAAGGAAGTTTAAACCAAAATTTACTACCTACTCCTTCAGTACTTTCGAAACCCATTGTTCCGCCCATCAGTTCAACAATTTTTTTAGTGATAACAAGCCCAATACCAGTACCTTCTGCCTTAGAACCAACACATAGACGATTAAAGGGTTTAAATAAATCTTGTTGTTTTTCTTTAGTAATCCCATTACCTGTATCCGCAATGCTTAAGCGAAGAGAATTGTTGTTTACATCACAACTAACCGTGACCTTGCCATTATCACTATTGTATTTAACCGCATTACTCAATAAATTAATCGTAAGCTGTTTTAGTCGAGTGTAATCTGTTTGCAGCATAATATCTTGTTTCATTAATTGCTCAGGGCTAATATTTATACCATCTTTTATTAAATCAATAGTAATGCCGCGTTTGCTTGCTAAAGGTTCAATCATATGTAAAGATTCTGCAAGAACATTACTCATGGAAATATCTTTAATTGATAGTTCAATTTTTCCTGCTTCAATTTTAGATAAATCAAGGATCTCATTAATTAGATTTAGAAGGTGATCACCTGCTGTACTAATTTCTTTAATATTATCTTGCTGCTGTTGAGTTAATGTTTTTTCTGCATTCATATTTAATAGCTGACAAAATCCTAAAATAGCATTCATCGGCGTACGTAATTCATGACTCATTTGAGATAGAAAATCAGACTTAGCTTTGTTAGCTAATTCAGCACAGTCTTTAGCTGATTCAGCAAAGGATTTAGCTTTTTCTAATTCAATAGTTCGTTCTTTTACTTGTGATTCAAGTTTATTGCTATGCTGTTGAAGCTTCTCACGAAATTTGATAATTTCTTTTTGAATTTTATCTAATATCCAATAAATAAGAATGAAAAGAATTAGTATGATAGCAATACCTAAAAATAAAATATTATAGGTTTTAGTTTTTAACGAGTTATAAAATTCACTATTATCTATATGAATCGTCAAGTCTCCGACTTTACGTTCTAAAACATCATAAATTGGAAGGTATAAGAGCTTACTCTGTTCAATATCGTGATCATGCAGATGTTCTATTTGTTGTTCATAAAGATAAGATTTTCTATTTGAATTTGACATTACTGCTAATGTTTCTTTTAATGAATCAAAGGTTGAATAAATTAACACTGATTTTGAAAACTGATTCCAATCCAACTTTCTATTCATCAACTTATTTCCCTCTTCCCAAGTTGATTGAAGCAAATATTGTTTATAAAGAGTAACAACGACATTAACAGAAAGCGTTGACTTTATTTCCTCAAAAACGTGCGTTATCTCCTTACCTAATTCGACAAAACCAACAAGCTCACCGTGAAGGTAAAGAGGCTTAACAACCCGAAGCGTCATCTGACCAAACTTTCCTAGTTCAATGCCATGCGAAACAGCTTTATTTTTTTCTGCATTTAAAGTGGTAAAACGGTCGATAGTATCATCAAAATTTGTATGGTTATGAACACGAAGAATATTAACTCGATTATGATCTGAAAAGTATAAATGTGTTATATCAAATTTATTTCTTAATTCCTTGAAAAGTGCGTCATATTTTAACAAAAGTTCAGCACGGTTTTTTGTTGTTAAATTGTTTAATAAAGATTGTTCAGATACGATAACTTCTAACAATGAAGATAATTGTTTAGTGTCCTGAATAATTTGATACTGATAAAGATGATCGACATTTTGAATAGTTTTTAGAATCTTATCATGTACAAGTTCGTGATGATTTTTTTTAAGCATCAATATGCTTAAAGTAAGGATACTAACAAGGCTGAAAAATATTGTTCCTAAAATATAAGTTTTTAGGTTTCTTTCTGGCGCATTATCTATTGTAGGTATCAATTTCATATTTCTTGTTATTTTATAAATATTTAAATAAATACAGGCCCTTAGCCATGTCTGAAATAGAGTTACATGGCTTTAGAGATTCAATCAGCCAAAAAAGCTCTGTTTTTATTAAAAACACATAATAATGATATAATATTTAAGAAGATATAGAAACTAAAATATAATTATTGAATAGTAGCTAATTAAATCAATATGATATTTGCTATCTGAATGATATGTCTTGTACTTCACTTTTTATGTCTATTTGGGAAAAGTAATTCTATCATCTCTCAAATTGATGTATGGTCGTTTAGAAAGTACCATTGAATTTCCTATCCATTTATTAAGAAATATTTTAATAAATTTTCAGTATTTTTCTGTATAAAGAAGGTAATTTGTAGAGGCTAGTGTAGAAGACTGCTTCTTGCCTTGCCATTATTCATTTAGAGTTAATTGAGCAGTTCTTATAAAAGTCTCTTGAATAATCTGGGCATCCGAGCTCGCTCTATGCCTGGTCAGGTTTAGATCTTTCATCACTTCTTTTTTGACCATATGCCATACTGCCATTTGTGCTTCACTAAGAACCATCTGAATATCGCTTAATCTAAATTGCTGCATAACCTTAGCAGAATCAAATAGCTTAATAAGCCAGGGATTATCAACGACCCAGGCATCGGAGTAAACTTGCATACCATCAAGTGTTTTATTTAATTCTCTGGCGACTGTTTTTGCTTCTTGTCCTTTTTTGATTAGTGTACTACGCTTAATGCCATGAACCATATAAGCATCATTATCCCAATGAGACCAATCTGCTGAAGGTTTGATTAAGCTGCAATAATGTCTGCCATCAGCCAGAGCGACACCAATTTCAATAGGATAGCTATCGCCATATAAACCTGAAGCTTCAATATCAATAATATTGGGGGTAAAGATTTTTTTTCTCAATTATCGGATGCCTGAAGGTTATTATTTGATGTTGTTACTATAAGTTGATATTTGTTATATTAACAGTAATTAATAAAGAATTTCTCAATGACAACCAATATAATTGAATTTCCAGAAGTTAAAATTATCACGCTTGCGAAAGAATATTTGCATATAACGACTCAGTTTTTGTATCATAATTGGCACCTTACCTATGATGAATACTTACCTAAAGAAAATATCAGTTTAAAAACATATGATAATTTCTACCGTTATTTAGCCAAAAATAAAAGTAATACTTTTATCGCGATTAAATCAAATGAAATTATTGGATTAGTGACGATATTTAAAAACTGTATTGATGAATTATGGGTGCATAAGGGATTTAGAAGGCAAGGTATCGCCAAAAAATTATTGAAACAGGCTGTTGATAGGATTTTGGATAAAAATTATCTGATGGCTCAAGTCGGCTGTGAAGATTTTAATAGTGATGCTATTTATTTTTTTAAAGCTTTAGGTTGGTACATGATTGATTTTGAAACCATTGAATTAAATAACGATAAGTCAATATCGGTCATGGTTTTAGGGTTTAAACTGACATAAACGCTTTAATTCTAATTTAACTGCCAACTATTTTCTTTTATTCTTGATTATCTTGAGTACGGAACAGAAGCTCCTGGCTAAAAACTGTTTTATCCCTACTCTTCCTTGCCTATTCGCTTATACAGAACTTAGGTTAACTTAGCGAAAGCTCGGTTTTTTATTGATAATACTCTGAGAATGCCAGAATAAATTTATCTATTTCATTTTCAGCCAGGCTATTTATGCCTGCAGCTGCTTTTCTACCGCCGCCATTAGCAAACTGACGGCAAATTTCATCGGCACCCGTTTTATTATTTAGAGGCGCACGAACACTAATATTAACGGTGTTATCGGGCATAGGAATAATACTGGCATGAGCCATGTCCGGTTCACGATTCGCTAATTCATTACCATAGACGCCATTGACTCGTCTGGACCATTTCGCGTCTTCAAAATAAATGACACTGACTTTGTCAGAACTAAAGTACACTTCAGCGTTTTCAGCCTGCTTCATGTCATTTTCATAAGCCTGCTTTAGCTGAGCAAAACAGGAATCAGGATCGGCAATAATATCCAGTGGGTTTTCAGATTGGACTAAGTCTAAAAATAAATCCTTGGGATTAAAATGTAAATCATCAATAGAAGCACCATAGCCATTATAATTGATATAAGTGCCTAGCTCTTTTAATAAACTTCTATCGTGTTTTGAAACCTGATGATGTTCAGCCAGATCCTCAGCTCTTTGCATCATATTATCACCATAGGCTCCTGTGATTGCCCAAAGCGGATACTTATTCACAACTTGCTCATGTATTATTAAACTGGTACAGGTGTTAGCCTGAGTATCAATATGTGCCTTTAGGTTTGAATCTGCAGGAATGTCACCGGAAAAATGGTGATCGGCATATAAAATCTGGTTTGATTGTTTGAGCAGTTTTTCTAATTCGACTCGATTTTTATCCAAAGAGATATCGAGAATCGTAATGACACTATTTTGTGTTTCATTTGGAAGTAATTTAAGAAGATTAATATTTCGTTTAATATCGGTTACTAATTCATTTTTTGCTCTTTCAGGTTGAAATAAGTAAAGCTGAATTAAAGCACAGATGCCATCTGCATCACCATTAAAAACATCATAGTTCATAATAAATAGTTAAAGTTAAAGTTAAAGTTAAAGTTAAAGTTAAAGTTAAAAGTTAAAAGTTAAATGTTAAATGTTAAATGTTAAATGTTAAATGTTAAGTTAGGGGCGGAGTCAAAGATAGATTGTATTTAAATTTAACTCATTGTTATTTATCAATATTGGAAGTCAAGATTACATGAATATTCAATTGACTCCAACTCGGGTGACACACCTTGCCACCCAGGTGGCCTTCTCTTTTTCATAAGAAAAATTCACCTTGAAGTGGAATATTGAAAGACTAGAAGTCTGTTATTTACTGGCATTTCAATATCTTCAAGCAATTTAAGGGAAGACTGTACTGCTAAATCATTTATTTCTTCAAAATGACGAATACCGCTATAGATATTTTTGGACTTTAACCAGGCATCAAAGCGTTGATTGCTTTCACTGGTAAATTTATAACTATAATTAAATGGTCCGTAAATTATTAACCGGGAATTATTTTTAAGAACTTGCGGTAGATGACTAAACATATCGACCACATTATTCATGCCCATAATGTGTAGCGTATTAGCAGTAAAAACTGCATCAAATTTTTGCTCAGGCCAAATGGGATTGGAGACATCCAGAGTAAAAGGAGATAAAACATTTTCCAGTTTTGCTTCATTTATCCATTGATTAATACCATTATGGGATTCCTTTAAGTCACTGGTATACCAATGCAGGTGTTTAAGATGCTTAGCAAAATAAACAGCATGCTGGCCTGTTCCACTGCCAATTTCTAATACACTTTGACACTGTCTTAATAGAGGAGTTATTTTTTCTAATATAACTCCCTGATTTTCCAGACAGGATTCAGCAACAGGTTTGTTCATTGGTTATAATATCAGTAATTAAGGGTAATATGAACAACAATAATCTGCAACTTTAACAACTTTAAGTTTAAAGCTGGATTTTGCCGGAACATCAAATGACTGACCGCCTGTAATGTTTTGCCATTCGCTATCTCCATGAATTAATATATCCATCTCGCCAGATAATATTTCCATATTCTCCTTCGCATCTGTATTAAATTCATATTCACCGGGTAACATAATTCCCAGAGTTTTATAAGAACCATCAGCAAAAATAACTTTACGACTGGTCACCCGGCCATCAAAATAAACACTGGCTGCTTTTACTACGGTAACATTTTTAAATTCAGACATTGAACTTTTCCTAAACGATTTAATAATATTTTAATCGACTATCGACTATCGACTATCGACTATCGACTATCGACTATCGATTTAACCTCTATGCTTTTTAATTAATTCATAAGCTTTTTTAATCTGCTGAGTTTTCTCATTAGCCATTTTCATCATTTCTTCTGGTAAACCTTTAGACACAAGCTTATCCGGATGATGTTGACTCATTAATTTACGGTACGAACGTTTAATCTGCTGATCACTATCACTTTCTGAAACTTCCAGAACCTGATAAGCATCTTGAAGTTGTTCCTGAATAGGGCGTCTGTCTTCCGTTCCCATACCGCCATGGATATTAGCCTGAATCATGGCTTCAAGGTGTTGTAATTGTTGTTGTGTAAAACCAAGAATATCAGCAATTCGAGCTAAGATTTTTTGTTCTTCGGGATGTTTTTGACCATCAGAATAAACAGCATGCAATTGAATTTCTATAAACATTTGTTTAAGATTTTTTTGACGACTGGCAACATCCTGAAATTGAAAGAGCACTTCTTCCAAGTTAAAGTCAGCACTTTTACCCTTATTAAAAAAGTTGATAGCCGCCTGTCGTTGCTCAGGGTTAAGATTCATATGATCCATAACTTGCTTGGCCATATCAATCTCATTCTCACTGACACGACCATCTGCTTTGGCTAAGTGCCCCATAACAGAGAAAGTGGCTGTAAAGAACGCGGCCTGGGTATATTCGATTTGTTGTCTTAGACCTTTTAATGGGTTTTTATCAACAAAACGGTGCCCAAGATAACCACCTAATAAGGCGCCTAATGGTCCACCCATTGTAAAACCTAATGTTCCTCCAAGAACTTTTCCCCACCAACTCATAACTTATGTCCTAAATAATTTTGACTCTTTTCTATTACTTTATATTGCCCAGTAGATTGCTTATTGTATAACTTTATACGCAAGTTTAAAAATTTGTTACTCAAGATCACCTTGAATTGTCATTACAAGTGTCCTGGAGCCACCATAATTTCTATGTTCGCACAGGTAAATACCCTGCCAGGTTCCCAGGTTTAAACGGCCCTTAGTAATCGGTATATTTAAACTGCAACCGAGGATACTATTTTTTAAATGGGCAGGCATATCGTCACTGCCTTCTAGAGTATGTCGATAGTATGAAGCATTTTCTGGTACAAATTGGTTAAAGTGACTTTCAAAATCTTCTCGTACCGTGGGATCTGCATTCTCATTGATGGTTAGTGAAGCAGACGTATGCTTAATAAAAAGGTTCAGCATTCCAAATTTAACTTGTTGTAGTTCAGGTAACTGAGCGATAATTTCACTGCTGACTAAGTGAAATCCCCGTTTTTTGGAATTCAGTGTCATTTCTTTTTGGATGAACATTATTATCTCTATTTTTTAACTCATTAATTTAGCTTCAATATGAGGCTTTTGTAACTTTCTTTGTAAAGTACGTCTGTGCATATTCAATGCTTTGGCAGTAGCAGAAACATTACCATTATTTTCCTGTAAGACCTTTTGCAGATGTTCCCATTCTAAGCGTTTGACGGAAATTGGATTTTCAGGTATTTCAGTACTGGGTTTGATATCATCGATTAGAACATTTAATATTTCTTTGCTTTCTACCGGTTTCGTTAAATATTGAATTGCGCCTAATTTTATCGCTTCTACCGCAGTGGCGATGCTTGCAAACCCGGTCAGGATCAAAATACGCATATCTTGATTTATTTCTAATAAAATTGGAATTAAATCAAGCCCTGATTCGTGGGCAATTTTTAAATCAACAATGGCATATTCGGGATGCACAGAAAAGGCCAGACTTTTTGCCTCGCTAATTGAATGAGCCGTATGTCCTGAGTAACCAGCTCTTTTTATAACCCGTGCCAGAGTTAAACTGAAGGTTTCATCATCATCGACAATTAGAATATCTTTAGTCTGCATTATTGAGTATCAACTAAGCTAATTTAGTACAAGCTAAATGGAATTTTGACTGTTTAACAAAGGCTGAATTATACCTGACTTTGACAAAGCATGCGTTCAATAAGAGAATTATTATCGGAATAAGATTTTTTATATCAACAGGGCCTGGATTTATTGGTACTTACCCAAATCAAATTGAGTCCATAATTTATCGACATCCCTGCCATTGTTACGAGCTTTTTTCGCCCAATAAGCACATTTTTTTAAGTCTTTTACGACACCAGTTCCTAAGCAGTAGTTCAATGCTGTGACCACTTGTCCTTGAGCAAAGCCTTGTCTTGCCGATCTGATTATCCATTTGTATGAAAGTTTGTTATCTTTAGCCATGACTTTACCATTAAAATAAGAAATTCCTAAATTGAATTGCGCTTCGGCATGGCCCTGTTGTGCAGATTTTAATACCCAATTAAAAGATTTCTTTTTATCAACAGGCGTCCCTTTGCCTAATCGATATAGAATACTTAATCGAAACTGAGCATATTTATTGCCTTCTTCTGCCAGACTTTTAAAAATTGTAAATGCATTTGTATAATCACCATTAGCAATGAGGCTTAGTGCCTTTTTGTATCGTATTTTTTGAGACTGTTCAGATTGAATTGGTTCAGATTGAGATTGTTTTGTGTCAGATTGCTCAGAAGTCTTGGCAATATTACTATCAGCTATAACGGAAAAGGAAGTAAATAATAGAATTAGAAATATAAGTTTCATTGATAAATAGATAGATTTTGTTATTAATAAAACTTTATTTTACAAGAGAGGCTTTATTTTATAAAGCTAACTTAGTGGAAAATTAGTGGAAAATTATCAAGATAGTTGTTGTTGTACATTTATAGACTTGATTTTATGCTTGCTAAAGGCCACATAATAATCAAATTTAAAAGAATCAACCTGGAAGCAACATGTTTAAGATTGAAGATATCGATCCCAATTACTATCGAAAAAAGACTCGTAAATCAACTATGATTATCATGGCAATATTTATTGCTATTGGTTTTATTACAGCAAGAATCGCCGTTATTTACTTTGGTGACTATTCAACGAATCACATTGTTCTCAATTTATTAGGAGCATTTGTTGGTTTATTAATTACATTCTGGATAATAAATTCTTTCTTTAAAAATGCACAATGGATGAAAGAGGCTACTTATGCCTTGGGATTAAAACGCCAATTGATGACAATTTTTAATGTGATGAATGCTCTTGAGCATGCAGTTGCACAGGGTGATAATGAAGCAATTAAAATTCTTCGTTTCTATCAATTAGGTTCTGAGCAGATGTATAAACTAGATAATAATGAATTCGAACTTATCGAGTTGCAAATAAAAAAGAAAGAGCTTGAAACGAAAATGAAAGAGAAGAAGCTAGACTTGGATCAAACTGAATTTGATATAAAGTCGCTTGATGCTTATCGTAATTAAAACATTAGCTAGCTTTGGGTAAACTGACAATAGTATGGATTCCTCCATGTTCATAGTTTTTAAGATGGACCTGTCCACCCATACGTTCAATTATGGTATAGGAAAGAAATAATCCAAGCCCCATACCATCTTGATGTCCACCCATTTGATGAGATATAGGATGCTTTCCAAGTGCGGATAGTAAAGCTGGATCAATGCCTGGCCCTTGATCATAAATATTTAGTAACAGATTTGAGTCTTGCTTATCCAGGCTGATTTTAATTGTCGGCTCAGTGCATTGGGTCTTTGATACTTTCCAGGCATTATCGAGTAGATTATAAATAGCCTGAGTTAATGTTTGGTCAGTAAAAATCTGACTATCAGTTGAAATATTGGCAAAAGATTTGGTCACTTTAGCATTTGGTGTTAATTGCTGCCATTGGCTTAGAACATGATTCATATATTCAACATAATTAACTTTTTCTGCTTGTTTGTGTCCTTGATAAACGTTTCCTTGATAATCACGTTCGGTAGAGGTAGCGGAAGTAAGCGTTTTTAGAATTTCTTTACAGCGTGCAACTTGCTTTTTTAACGGCTTCAGTAACTCCTCTTGAAGTGTTTGATTTTTAATTTCCATTTCAAGTTCTTCAGTGAGCAAAGCTATGGTTCCTAAAGGTGTACCTAACTCATGAGCAGTGCTGGCTGTTAATGTGGCTAGACTGATAATTTTCTGGTCTTTTAAAGATTGTTCTTTTGCCTGAATTAGTAACCGTTCTTTTTCGTAGAGTGCTTTTTTTATCATACTGATAAATATTGTAATCAATAGGGCACTTAAGATGAAATCTAACCACATACCAGATAAATGCAAATTAAATTCGTCACCAGAGGCATGATTATGAGGCAGTGGACGATAAAAAAACATCAGCAGGCTATAACTCCCTATACATAGGATGCTCATTATCCAGGTATAAAAGGTGGTCAATAATGTTGCGGTTATTGTTAAGGGAAAAAGCAATAAGGTGATAAAAGGATTAGTGGCACCACCAGCAAAGTACAAAAGTAAATTTAAGACCAATACATCAAGAACCAATAATGAAAATATCAAGGTTTGAGAGATCATCTTTTGCTCTTTAAGGTATTGATAAGAGACAAGGTGAATCAATAGGTAAACAGTAATAATGACAATAAAATTAATTAAAGGTAAATTAATATGAAAATACCACTCATTAATCAGCAAGGTCATGATTTGAAAAAAGATGGCCAGGCTTCTTAATAAACTTAATTGTTTAAGCGTTTTTTGACTAACTTTTTCTTGAGAAAGAGAATGAAAGTTAAACATAAGAATTAAAAATAAACATAGTTTGAAAAGAGGTTTGAAATGAAAAATTATTTCTTTATAAAACGCTTCTTTCTTTTATTTTTAGAACTGTTTGATGGCAACTTTTGCATCATTTGCTGTTGTTCACCTTCATCCACTTCCTGAATCTCTGTCCACCAGTTAAATATATTCTGATGCTGTGTTTCACCCATTTTAATTCTTAATTCAAGAAAGTCATAAGTGGCACGAAAACGTTTATGAGCCAGAACCACAGGTGCATTCTTTTTAGTCGGTTTTTCTAATCTTGATTGCATTAACCAAATGTCTTTAATCATAAAGCCTAGTCGTTTTGGAATGGCTGTATAAGACTGCTGCTGTTTAAGAACTTCCTGAGATGCTAATAACAAGGTTTGAAATTCATTTTCCTGATTATCTGCTAACAATTTAGATTTTAGTTTTAGCATCGGGTACCACAATAATACAGAAACAATAAAAGCAGGGTTAACCGTTTTACCAATACCGATACGCTGATCAGTATTTTTTAAAGCTTGTAAAATGAAAGGGCTAATCGTTTCGTGTTTTTGCTCAATCAATTTTTGCACACTGGGAAAAAGATAAGAAAATAAGTGATTTTCCTGCAAAGCATGAAAACACTTAACACCATAACCACCTTGCAATAGCTTTAAACTTTCATCAAATAAGCGGGCAGGTGATATTTTATGTAACAAATGTCCCTGTGATTGAACGAGTTTTTTTGCCTGACTTTCAATATTAAAATCAAGTTTTGCTGAAAAGCGAACAGCACGGAGCATTCTGACCGGATCTTCCTGAAAACGCTGCAGCGGATCGCCGATCACTCGAATCGTTTTATTTTCAATATCTGAGTGTCCATTAGCATAATCAATCAGGGTATGACTATAAGGCTCAAAGTACAGACCATTGATGCTAAAATCACGTCGTTGTGCATCCTCTTCTATATCACCATAAACATTATCTCTAACTATCATGCCATCTTTTGTATGTCCGGAGTGTTGCCGATAATCAATTGGTTTGTGATGGCTTGAATGGCTATCTTCTTCATGATTAGCACGAAATGTTGCTACTTCAATAATTTCTCGACCAAATAAAATATGAGCTAAACGAAAACGTCTCCCGATTAAGCGGCAGTTTCTAAAAAGTGATTTGACTTCATCCGGTGTTGCATCTGTGGCAATATCGAAATCTTTAGGTAATAGCCCTAATAGCATATCGCGTACACCACCACCTACCAGGTAGGCACTGAATCCGGACTGATGCAGCGTTGAAATAACCGTTAATGCTTGTTTGCTAATTTTATCGATGGTTAAAAGAGGATTGGATGAACTTATCTGGGTCATTATTTCTGGGTCATTATTATTTGGTATATAGTCTGCCTAGGTCAACACAACCTAGCCTTTTGTTCTCAAATTCTAGGATTATAACATGAAATGCGGTATGATCTTCGTTTCAGTTTATGTTCTATAATCAGTATCTTAAACCTAGTAAACCACATAGATAATACGCAATGCCAAAAATATCAACTAAAAAAATTAACTACGAAGCAACTTTTAAGGAATTAGAAGTCCTGGTCAATAGTCTTGAAGATACTGACTTACCACTGCAGGATGCCTTAAAAAATTTTGAAAAGGGGATTCAACTAACAAATCAATGCCAGCAGGCTTTAACCGAGGCAGAACAAAAAGTTGAAATACTTATGCAGAACCAAGAACAAAATTCGGAACAAAAATAGTTTATTGTGAATAATTCTCAACTAAAGCAATTATTAGATAGCTATCGTCAACGCTTTGAAGACAAGCTGCATTTTTTTCTGCCTTTATCCTCAACCATACCATCCAGATTACATGAAGCAATGCGCTATAGTAGTGTTGATGCGGGCAAAAGGATCCGGCCATTTTTAGTTTATGCAACCGGAAAGGCTCTTGATGTGCCAATAGAACAACTGGATTATCCTGCCGTTGCAATAGAATTAATTCATAACTATTCTCTAGTTCATGATGATATGCCGGCGATGGATGATGATGAATTAAGACGGGGCAAACCAACCTGTCATTTACACTATGATGAAGCAACAGCTTTACTGGTTGGTGATGCATTGCAAAGTCAGGCCTTTGAAGTATTAAGCAGTGCAGGAAATATTGCCGCCGAAAAATTGGTTAAAATAATTCATCTATTAGCGGTCGCTAGCGGTTCTAAAGGTATGGCAGGCGGGCAGGCTATTGATCTGGATTCAGTTGGAGAGCGTTTAAATTTTTCCTCTTTACAACAGATGCATGAGCTTAAAACCGGCGCTTTAATTAGAGCAAGTGTAAAGATGGCTACTGTTCTGGCAGATAATACTAAAATAAAGGTTGATGATTACCAAAATAAACTGGAAAATTATGCAAAATGTTTAGGACTGGCTTTTCAAATTCAGGATGATGTACTGGATATAGAAAGTGATACTCAAACGTTGGGCAAGCCACAGGGTTCTGATCAAGCGCATAATAAACCAACTTATCCCAGTCTGATTGGTCTTGAAGAATCCAAAAATATGGCAAAAAAAATGGTTGCCGATGCTTTAGATAATATCAAAGAATTTGACCATCATGCCGATCCTTTGCGCTGGTTAGCTGAATATGTTGTACAAAGAAATTATTAACGATATGAGACCTAAAATCCTAAAAGGAATCATTTATGGGCGCTGAGTCAAATACAAATAATCCTGATTATAGTGCTTATCCTTTATTGGAAAAAATTAACTCGCCGGATGATTTAAGGCGTTATGATCCTCAAAAGTTAAAAACCTTATCCAGAGAGTTACGTCAATTTTTATTAGAATCCTTAAATCGTACAGGTGGACACCTTTCTTCCGGACTCGGTGTTATTGAACTCACCATTGCTTTACATTATGTCTTTAATACACCATACGATAAATTAATTTGGGACGTTGGGCATCAGGCTTATCCGCATAAAATTCTCACCGGACGTTTAAAGCAAATGCATACGATTCGTCAAAAAGGCGGATTATCGGGTTTCCCAAGCCGAAAAGAAAGTAACTATGACACTTTTGGTGTCGGGCATTCAAGTACCTCAATAAGTGCCGCTTTAGGTATGAGTGTGGCCGATAAAATTCGCCACGGCGATGCGGCAACTAAAAACCATATTGCCATTATTGGTGATGGTGCGATGACCGCCGGTATGGCATTTGAAGCTTTAAATCATGCCGGTGATATGCACGCCAATTTACTGGTTATTTTAAATGATAATAATATGTCAATTTCTCCTAATGTAGGAGGATTGTCCAATCATTTTGCCAATATTATTTCCAGTAAGTTATATGTCAGCATGCGGGAAAATTCTAAAAAATTATTAAGTCATGTACCGCCCATGTGGGAGCTTGCAAAACGAACTGAAGAACACATGAAGGGAATGATTGTTCCCGGCACTTTATTTGAGGAGCTGGGCTTTAATTATTTTGGTCCGATAGATGGCAATAATTTAGAAGAATTATTACATACGCTTGAAAATATAAAATCGATTAAAGGGCCCAGATTTTTACATATTGTTACCAAGAAAGGTTATGGCTATGAAAAAGCGGTTCAGGATCCGATTAATTTTCATGCTGTTTCTAAAGGATATTATCTGGATAAGAAAGAAAACACTGCCGCCACTCAAGCTATTAAAACCTACACAGAGGTTTTCTCAAAATGGATTTGTGATAAAGCACAGCAAGATGAACGTCTTGTTGGTATTACCCCAGCAATGAGAGAAGGCTCTGGCCTGGTTGAGTTTGCTGAACAATATCCCAAGCGTTATTATGATGTAGCTATTGCTGAACAGCATGCGGTAACATTTGCTGCAGGCTTGGCCTGTGATGGTTATAAACCGGTTGTGGCTATTTATTCCAGCTTTTTACAACGAGCCTATGATCAATTGATTCATGATGTTGCCATTCAAAATTTACCTGTGGTTTTTGCTATCGATAGAGCAGGACTTGTTGGGACAGATGGTGCAACCCATACCGGCAATTTTGATTTAAGTTTTATGCGTTGTATTCCTAATATGGTGATTTGTACACCTGCCAATGAAAATGAAGCCTATCATCTATTAGATTTTGCCTTTTCGATTGATAAGCCTGTTGCTGTTCGTTACCCCAGAGGCAATGGTTGTGGTGAAGAAATTACGAATGCCCTCAAGGTTGAATTAGGTAAGGCTAATGTTCTAAGTAAGAAAACAACTGGTAAAAGTTCTAAAGACTCGATACAAGTTGCTATCCTCAATTTCGGTATCTTTTTATCTCACATTCTAAAAATAGAAGATCACTTAATTGCCCTTGGAATAGATTTAACCATAGTAGATATGCGCTTTGTAAAACCTATGGATCAACAATTAGTGAAACAAGTGGCACAGGAAAATCAAATACTCATAACGATTGAAGATAATGTTATTGCCGGCGGTGCTGGTAGCGCCGTTAGTGAAGTTATATCAGAAATAGAACATTCACCTCCTGTTTATCATTTTGGCCTGCCTGATCAATTTCCAGAGCATGCAACACAGGAAGAGTTGTATCATCAATATCAATTAGATGCAGATGGTTTATTGCAGCGAATAAAGCATCTTTTAAAGCTCTAACTTGTTTTCTGTCTGCAGACAATTCAGCTTACCTTACTAAAAATAATGGTTTTTATTTGAAAACCGTTTGTTTAGAATGAATATTGTTGAAGAGCTGTCTATTGATCATTGAATCCTAATAGCTCCCTATAATTTAGTTAGAAATACACTTGAATAAAAGATAAGTATCGATATCTGGTAATTTAAGGTTTTTAAATGAGGTGGTGTTATGGCAAAAGATAATCTTGTTGTCGTTGGATTAGGTTCAAGTGCCGGTGGTCTTGAAGCATTGCAGATTTTATTATCCCAACTTCCGGAAATAGAGAACTGTTCCTATATTATTGCACAACACCTTAGTCCTACCCATAAGAGCATGATGGTTGACTTGCTCTCCAGGACCACCAATATACCTGTGATCGAGGTTAAAAATGGGCTTAAGATTCGTCCTAAGACTATCTATATGACCCCTGAAAATACCGATATCTATGTCAAGGGCACCACTCTTTACCTTAAAACCATTGAACAATCGTTTGGGCCTAAACCTTCGGTAAACTACTTTTTTTCTACACTGGCGCAAAGTTTTCAGGCAAGAGCTATCGGTATTATTCTTTCGGGTACCGGTAGCGATGGCGCCTATGGAATCCGTGCAGTTAAAGCTGAAGGTGGTATTACTATTGCCCAGGCGCCTGCTACGGCAAAGTATGATGGTATGCCTTTGTCAGCAATTAATACCGGCAAAGTCGATTTGGTTGTTCCCATTGATAAGTTAGCTAACGAAATTGCCAGTATTGTTTCGTCTTTAGGAAAAAACTTACAGTTATCACTTAATGATCGAATTTTACAGCAAATATATCGCGTATTGTTTGAAGAGCATGGCGTGGACTTCTCGCTTTATAAGAAAAACACCATTGTCAGAAGAATTGAAAGGCGTTTAGCGGCTCTAAAAATCGAATCTTTACAAGAATATATTAAGATACTGGAAGATTCTCCCGAAGAAGTCACTCTGTTATATTACGATATCTTAATTGGCGTGACGGCTTTTTTCAGAGATCATGATGCCTTTGACAAACTGAAAGAATACATCAAAACGATTTTGGTAAAAAAAGAACAAGGCGGCGAAATTCGTTTTTGGTCTATCGGATGTTCAACCGGGGAAGAAGCCTATTCAATCGCAATAATTTTGTCTGAAATTTTAAAAGATAAAATAACTAAATATAAAATCAAAATTTTTGCAACGGATATTGATGACGAAGCCTTAAAAATTGCGCGCAGTGGCGTCTATGCTGAAACCTCATTTGAAGGTGTCGATAAAGCAATTATTAATAAATATTTTAGTGTCCAGAAAAATCACTTTGAAATAAAAAAATCGATTAGAGAATTGGTTATTTTTTCTCGACACAATATTATCAGTGACTCCCCTTTTCTAAGGTTGGATCTGATTAGCTGTCGCAATATGCTGATATATTTTAGTAATGAACTACAAAGTAAATTTTTCCCGATTGCTCATTATGCCTTATCCGATACCGGCCTATTATTTTTAGGAAAATCAGAATCCATTGGAAATCATCTGGATCTGTTTAATCCTATAGAAAAGACCGCGAAAATCTTTAAAGCACAGTTTACCGGAGTCAAAGAGCCGCCTAAATTATATAATTATTCATCGTCATATCAAAAATCAAGCTTTGATGAAATTAAACCTTCTAAAGTTAAAA
>JADGAU010000056.1 GCA_015231865.1 Gammaproteobacteria bacterium
TCATGGCCCTCACCAATAATTAACAATATTATTTTATCTTTTAGCGTTTGCGGCAAGCAATAGATCGCTTTTTTAATCACGTCGATTCTTTTTGTGCTACCGGCAAAACCGAGGTTGGTAATAATCGTTTTGCCCTGTTTTTTATTTCTTGATTGTTGCAATAACTGCCTGGCAATGAGACGTTTTAACTTTTTATCTGTTATTGGCTTAAGTTCGCTTCTTATATATTCTTTTACATTATTATCTGCTGATGTTGCTGTTATGGCTTGCTTCGTATTCTGATCTCTATGGTATGGCAGTTTAATCACTTGTAATTGTCCTGCATATCCTTGTTTTAAAATATTGGCAACTGCCGTCTGACTATGAACAACGACAGATAGTGCGCCGTTTAGTATTTCTTTTAGTAAGGGGAACCTTTGTGGATAAGGATAATAGACTGGATTCTTATCCGGGCTACTATTGATGATATGCTGAAGTTGTTGTTTGCTATTATGACTATTTATAAGCGTATTATTGTGTTGCAAACTTAACCATAAACCGGCAAGACTTAATTCTCCTTCATTTTGCCCCACCATTAAATGGTACATCACGGTATCATGTAAGACGACGATTCCCGGTTGCTGCCGCAGTAAACGTAAGGTGGGATAATGAAACCGTGCATTGTTACCAAAATGATAGATAAACTGGTGATATTGTTTTCGTGCCTGTGGATTATTGATTAATTGCCTGATATCTCTGGCTTGATAAGATTGCTGGAATTTATTGGATTGTTGTGGATCAGTATCATAAATATCAAATTGAAACTTGTCCTGCTTTATCAGTTGCTGAATAAACAAATGATTAAAAGCTGCGATTCCTGTTTTTTTTGGCAATAGTGGTGAGCAAAAGGCTATTTTTTTCATCTGCTTGTATTCATCTTTTAGCCAGCAATCTGGCCTAGTCCAGAATTAATTGATCAATAATATGATCCCAGTTTAATTTGAGATCCAGCATTTGCTGGTAGCCGTTTTCTCCATAGCGGCTTAATTGTGGATTGTTATTGTCCAGCAGGTTTAATAGTTCGGCTAATATTTGTGCATCCGGGGCAACGATATAGCCATTTTCGTGATGGCGAACAAATTCTAATGGGCCGCCGGAGTCTGTATGCGTAATGACCGGTTTTCTTGCATAAAATGCTTCTAAGGTGACATAGCCATAATCTTCGTCCTGGGCGCCGTTATAAACCGCTTTGGCATTTGCATATAAATCTATTTTTTCTTGCTGTGATACAAAACCTTTAAAGATAACCTGATGACCTAAACTTGATTGTTGTACCAGTTGTTGCAGCTTTTTTGCATAATCTGTTTGTTGCTGGCCAATTAAGATCAGCTTGTGCTTTGATTTTGATAGCGCCAGTGCCTGTATAATCAGTTGCTGTCTTTTGAGTTCTTCAATACGTCCGGGGACTAAAATATAATCACCGGAACCTGAAGAATATAATTGCTGATAATTTTCAGGCGGGTGATATAAGGCCGTGGCTGCAATATTGTTATATCGTTTTAATCGGTCTGCAACATTTTGAGCATTGGTGAATAAGCGTGACTGTTGACTAAGTTTTCCTAAGTAGTGATTATCGAGTTGTTTTATTTTATAAGTCGCATATCGTCCCAGCAGTGTTTTATGCAAATCACTATGATTGCTCTTATATAGGTCATAGGCCTGACGATGTTGATGTAAAATCCAGCCTACCTTGTTATTTGCCTGGCAGTAATAACTGGGAAACTTCAGGCTAATCACCTGATCAATGGTTTGCCCGGCCACTTCGGTCAAATCAATTTTTTGTGCCAGACTCAGTTGTTGCAGTAGTGTTTTTTCGGGATACCATTTAAATGGGTGGCTGACGATTTCAGCTAAATAGCCTCGCTTAATTAATTGCTGCTGTAATAATTTTGCATGTATTTCTGCACCGCCGGTAATAAATGGTACCTGTACCGTGGCTATTGCTATTTTTTTCATGCGTTATTCATTTTGTCCGCTAATGCAAAGCGATAAAAAATTTCAACAAAACTTTGTTCGACAATATCTGCAGCAAAGCGCCCGGCTACATTTTGATACCCCTGGTCTATCACCGCTTGTTTTAAGGTTTGATTAACAACAAGCTGCTGAATCATTTTTGCAAAATAAACATAATCACTTAATTGAGAGGGTTGCGATGATGACATTTGATTGGTTCCCAATGTTTCCCCAATAGCAGCAGTATTTGTTGTCACGATGGGCAGCCCCATTGCCTGGGCTTCTACAATAGGAACACAAAAGCCTTCATGATGACTCATACAAAGATAAACATCAGCCTGCTGGTAATGTTGTTGCAGCTCTTCATTTGAGACAAAGGATTTGATTTGCACTTGTTCATTAAGTTTCAGTTCGTCTATAAGTTGTTGTACTTCTATATCATATTGCTGTAATAGTGGGTCATGCGAACCAATTAGTGTCAATATAATATTTTCATCAATGCATTGCTTATAAGCATATATCACTTTAATCATTTCTTTGTGTGCTTTGTTAGGCACAAATCTTCCAACAAAAATTACGTTCACTGATTTATTGCTTGAGTCATTATTTATATGGTTTGAATCAGTTCTGACTTTCTGATTAAGATTCATAAAAGGCGGGCACACTGCAATTTTTTCTGATTGAGCATTAACTCCCCAATCAATCAGCTCTTGAGAGTTGTAGTTTGAGTCTGCTATCCAATAGGCGGATTGATTAAATTTGTTTACCATATTTGCTATTTGTTGCCTGCCCATTTCACAAAAATAGGCTGCTGGAGATTGTTTTTTATAGGGCATATAAAAATGACTGGGGGTGACATTATGGTAACGGATCATCAGTTTACCAATAAAATTCTTTAACAATTTATTGATTTGTGGAAAATAAAATGCATGATGATAAATGACAATATCATAATCATTCAGGCTACTTATCTGTTGTATCTTGATACAATCATATTGCTGCTCTAAGTTTGCATTAAACCCCAAAGCTAACAGTGAAACATGGTACTCTAATTTTTCTAATGTTTGATACATCATACAAACATCATGACCTACTGCATCACCTTGATGAATAGATCCGGAGATAATAGCTACTTTCTCTTTTGTATTAATCATTTGGATTTACTTTGTTAGTATTTTCTAATAGCTTTACAACTACATTTTGCCAGCTTAACTGTAATTGTTTATATGTCTTATTTGCATGATTACCCATTTTTTTAGCCAGTGAACTTGAGTTCATCAATTGATCAAAACGTTTTGCAAGGGCTATAGGGTCCGGTTCTTCAATATAACCGTTATGTTGATGCTGAATAAACTGAAGTGGTCCACCTGAATCCGTGCAAGTTATCACGGCTTTTTTATTTTGCATTGCTTCCAGAGTAATATATCCATAATCTTCATCATAGGGGGCAAAAAAAACGGCTCTGCTTTTTTTATAGTATTTGATTAGTTCATTATCTGATACATGTCCCAATAGTTTCACTTTTTTGTGCAATTTGTGTTGTTGTATAAATTGAAACATGTTTTTCTGCTCACTCCCCTGCCCACATAAAATCAGTTTTACTCGGCTTTTAGTATATAGCAGCGCTTCTATGGCTAAGTGCTGTCTTTTTAATGGCTCTAAACGACTGGGGGCTAAAATATAATTTTGATAACTTATCCATGATTTATTTTGTTTAATTTTTTCGGCTAATCCGGCCGGGTGTAATAAGGGAAAAGATATGATTTGATTATAGTTCAGTAGTCTATTCGAAACATTCTTTGAAATTGTATAAACTGGATTATCTTGTTTTAAAGACTCATTATCCAGTTTAATGATATCTACTTTTAATTGTTGCTCTTTATTATTCCACTGATGTCCTTGTTGAGCTAAATAATCCCAAATATCATAAACAGAGCGGTATTGATGTAATAACCAAATCACCTTATTGGGAAAGTTAATATAGTAGCAAGGGAACTTTAAACAGATAATTAAATCAGGGATATTATTCCAGCTGTAAACATTTTCTCTTTGCCACAATTCTATACCCTGTCTGATGGTTTGCGGTGTTTTATCAGAAAAAGGATGGCTAACGATATCAACTTCATGCCCCATACTTTTACAGGCACTCACTAAATTTTGAGCCAAACACTCGGCTCCACCATTAACGAATGGCGTTTGTGTGCTTAAAACGGCGATTCTCATCTTCTTTAGAGAGGCTTTTTAGCCAAAATGGCATAATCTACAGGTGATTTGAACCATTGCTCCGTTAATGGCATTGATTCTCCGACTTCTTCTCTTGGGTTTTTTCTTAACATCATTATCTGCTCGTAACCTGTTTGTTGTGCTAAAAATTCGATGCTTATTGGTGGTAAGGGATTGTTGTGTGTCGGATCCAGATAAAAACTATAACTACCGACGGTAATATTTTCCGGATTTGGTGTTTCAAATAAGATCATGCCTCCCGGCTTGAGAACTTTTAGTGACAGTGTAAATAATAGCATCCGTTGTTCAAAACTAAGGTGCTCAATTAAATGAAATGCCGTTATTAAATGGCAGCTATTTTCATTTCTATGCATCAGGTATTCTAAAGCATCGCTGGCAATAACCATTAATTGTTGCTGCTGACAAAGTTCTACCATTTTAGTATTTAAGTCGACCCCGATAGTATCATGAATACCTTTCTGTTTTAACAGGCTTAGCCACTCCCCCCTTCCAGCCCCGAGATCCAGACATTGCAGCTCATCAATACTGTTTATACGCGAGTGTTGTTGCTGTTGTGCAAATAATGCTTCAATGTGTGGCCAGTAATTTTCAAGCTGCTTAATAATATTCTCAGCTGAACCTCTGAATTTATCTTCAAAATCCAAGTACCATTGATCTATTATGTTTTGACTCAATTGATGATGGAAAAGCAGCTCAGAGTTATTATCAACTTGCTCAGACGACACCATAGTTTTGGTCATTTGCAGACTCATTAGGCGTTGATGTAAATTTTGATTTTGCTCATTTAGAGTGACAAGCTGTGTTTCTAATCTTTCAAACTTTCTGATAAAAAGAGCAAAAGTGATCAGCTGTCCCATCAATGGTATTTTTTTTATAATTCCCTTTATTTGCGAATTACTTGGTATACTTGGCCTAAGCTGTATCAGTCTATGTAGTTTTATTTTTATCGAATTTTTTATTGGCGCCAGTTGCAAAAAGGTAATTAACTTAAATGCAAAACTTTTGTAATTGACTCGTCTGGTTTGACTTATTTGATAATCAGAAACCTTGTGTTTTTGTAAAGGCAATAACTTTTGTTTATTATCTTCTGCTAGTTGCTGACTTTGTTTGAATAGCTGCTGCTTTAACTTTTCTATATCCATTATGGCAAAACCATCGTTATTCTCATTATTACAAGCTGCCTGCATTAGGAATTTACGTTTTCTTTCTTTATAATACCGACCTTTATTTACTAGCCGCTGAATTATTTTAATTTTAACATGTAAACCTTATTTAATGAAATTAAGCCTTTTAATCGAACTAACTCAACGTGATTTTAGTGAGCGCTTTTCAGGTTCTATTATGGGACTTGGATGGGCTTTTATCTGGCCGCTGATTAATATTGTTATTTATACCGTTATTTTTTCTAAAATTATGAGTGCTAAATTGCCGGGAAGCATTGGTGATTATAGTTATACAACTTATTTAGTTTCCGGCTTAATTCCCTGGCTGGCTTTTTCTACAACAATTTTACGGATTACGACGGTTTATCTGGATAAAAAACATATCTTAACCAAAGTTAATATGTCTTTTGTTCGCCTACCCTTGTTTATTGTTTTTTCTGAAACCATTACCTTTATCATTACCATGTCGTTGTTCTTTGTGTTTTTATGGTGGACCAATGCCAGCTTTTCACCTTATTTACTGATTTTACCTTTCGTTTATATTGCACAGCAAATTTTTGCTCTGGCGCTTGGCTTTATTGCTGCTCAATTGACTGTTTTTATTCGTGATCTCAAAGAAGTAGTCGGTATTACGGTGCAGATTTGGTTCTGGTTTACACCGATTGTTTATGTTGTCAGTATTATTCCGGATTATGCTGCCAATCTGCTTAATTTTAATCCGGTGTTTCATTTTATCAGTGCCTATCAGGCGGTCTTTGTTTATCACCGTTTGCCCGATATCAATAATATTATTATTGTGACTCTAATTGGTCATGTTCTGCTATTATGTGCGTTAATCATGTTTCGCTATTTAGAAAAGGATATCCGGGATTTTTTATAGTGACCTTTAGTTTTGCTTTTTTAAGTATTCATTTTTTGTTTTCGATTTTTGCTTATGCACTTATTAAACAATCGCCTGCTATTTATCGCACGCCCTTGTTACTTTTTCTTAGTGCCTTGTACTTTACCGCTGTTTTTTTATTATTCAAATTTCTATCTGATAACTTAGTTCAACTTTTCCAATAGACTTTTATCATTTTTTCAACAGGCTTTTATAACTTATCAAATAGACTCTCATCATTTATCCCAACAGACATTTATAATGATTCATTTAACCAATATTCATAAGCAGTTTAAATTATATAGCCGCCCTTCACTGCGTTTAAAAGAAATTATCACGGGTCGACAGCAGCATCAATTATATCAGGTGTTAAATGGTATAAATATGACGGTTAAATCGGGTACTACCCTGGGTATTATTGGTTTTAATGGCGCCGGGAAGTCGACCTTGCTGAAGATAATAACGGGGATCCTGCTGCCGGATCAAGGCGAGGTAACGATAAATGGCCGGGTTACCGGCTTATTAGAGCTTGGCACTGGCTTTAATGCTGAAATGACAGGTTTAGAGAATATTTACATGAATGGTTCTCTACTTGGCATGGCGCATCATGAAATCACGCAGCGTGAGCAGCAAATTATTGAATTTGCAGAATTAGGTATTTTTATTCATGAACCCTTAAAAACCTATTCTTCCGGTATGTCTATGCGTTTAGCTTTTGCTATTGCCATTCACGCCGATCCTGCCTGTTTTGTCATTGATGAAGCCTTGTCCGTTGGTGATGCCAGTTTTCAGCAAAAATGTATTCGTAAAATTAGTGAATTTAAAGCACAGGGCGGCACCATTATTTTTGTTTCTCATGATATGAATGCCATTAAAGTGCTTTGTGATGAGGTGGTTTTATTAGACAAAGGTAATATTGCCGTTTCTGGAAATGCTGATGATGTTGTTAATCATTACAATATGCTTTTATCAAAAAAACATCATGGTCATGGAGAATTATTACAAAAGCAGGCGCAAAATAGTTCCTATGGCACTTTTGATGCTGAAATTACGGCTATTGAAATTAATGATTCCTGCCATCAGGTGATCATTATTTCTGGCGATCTCATCACCATAAAAGTCCGTATTAAGGCGAATCGCTCAATTTCCGATCTGACCACCGGGATTGTTATTCGTGATAAATATGGTCAGGATATTTTTGGTACAAACACCTACCGCCAGGCCATTGATTTTTCGATTGAACAGGATCAGCTTTATGTTATTAGCTATCAAATGACGATGGCACTTGGACCGGGAAAGTATACTATTAGTGCCGCTATTCAGGAGCAACCTGATAAACAGGCTAGACGTTTACATTGGATTGATAATCAACTGGATTTTGAAGTTGTTAGCTCAGTTGCTAATGATTTTATCGGACTGGTTAATTTACACCCTGAAATCTCCATTAGTCAATCTACATAGATAAGTGGCCAGTCAATGCAATTATTAGTAACCACAAGTAACAGTTTTCTTAGCCTGGACAGTGACAGTGGTATCGTCCAGGTTATCCATCAAGGTATGGGCCTTTACTATGGCATTGCCTATAATGATTCAGAAATATTTGTGGCTGCCAGAAATAATTACGATCCCTTTAATTACTTAACGGATAGAGCAAGTGAAACTGGCTATATTCTGGTGTTTGATCGACAATTAAATTTTTTAAGGCAGTTTAATGCGCCCTTTCGTTTGGCTGATTTACATCAAATTATGTTTTTTGATAATAAGCTCTGGCTGACTTGTAGTTTTGATAATCGTGTCGCTATCTATGATGGGAGCACCTGGACAAAATGGTATCCTGAGCTTAATTTACAGTTCGTTGCTAAGCGATCTTTATTATCTTCGCTATTGAGCAAACTTTATCCCGCTGCAGTTAAAGAACCGGTTGAACAAGCTAATGGTGATGATCGTCATCATTTTAATAGTTTTTGGTTTTATCAGGGTGAATTTTATCTATTAGCCCATAATTTGGGTGCTAGCGAGATCTATGTTTTTTCTTATCCGCAGCTTAACTTAAGAACAAAAATTCCTCTTGGGACACAGGCTCATAATATCTGGGGCAATCATGATGAGTTATTTGTTTGTGATTCAGCTAATGGGTCAATAATCAGTAATGCTGGCTTTAGTCATTTTATTGGGGGCTTTCCTCGGGGTGTCGTGATTACTGATAAGGAAAATATTATAGCCAGCTCTCAACTTTCTGAACGACAACAGCGCCAAAAAAGCAGCGGCGATATAGTTATTTTTGATAAACTATGGAATAATCAAAAAACATTTACACTTGAAAATCATGGTCAATTATTAGATCTTAAATGTCCAGAAATTAAGGATAATGCACATCCGGTTTTCTAGGAACGGATAATTTGTTCTAACTTATATAATACTGTTTCAGCGCTCTGCTGCCAGGAAAATTGCTTTGCTTGCTTTTGGCAATGTGTAATGATTTTCTGTTGAGCATTTTTATCGCTTAGTGCCCAGATTATTTTGTTTTTTATTGATTCTTCAGATTTAGGGTCAAACATCGCATCGGTTAAGTTAAACACTTCTTTCATACTATCAGTATTGGCGGTAATAACAGGGGTATGACAACGCATCGCTTCTAAAACCGGTAAACCAAAGCCTTCATGCAAAGATGGAAAAATAAATAGCTGGCAGATATTATATAATTTAAGCAGATCATCATTATTAACATAGTTTGTTATGTGTATTTTTCCTGGCTCAATTTGTTGTTCCTGACAATAATTTAATAGTTGTGCTTTTTCTTCTTCCTGACATGGGCCAACTAATAATAGCTGATACTTTTCGCTAATTTTTTGGGGTAACTTTTTATAGGCTTTGATTAGTGTTTTAATATTTTTTCGTGGATCGTTAATGGATAAATTACCGACAAACATGAGTATGTCATGTTTAATATTATATTGCTTTTTTAAGCAGTTAATTTCGCCTTGAGTAAGCTTTATTTTTTTAAAGCGATTATCTGCATCTGAAGAAATATTGGTAATTTTATGTTCGGGGTAGTTCACATGATTGACGACTTCCTGCCGGGTTGTTTCAGAGATGGCAAAAAGATGATCGGCGCGTTTGAGGTGTTTTATCTTTTGTAAATAAACCGTCGATTGATTAGCCTGATTTAAGTATTGTGCAGGATATAAATAGGGAATTAAATCATACACAGTTGCAACTGTCGGTGTTTGTCTATAAAAGTGTTTTATAGACGTTGTTGCATTATTGTCTATTCCTTCAAATAGGCTATTGATATAGATAATATCTGGCTGATAGGATTGAATAAGCTGTTCACGTTGATGTTCTATTAATCTGGTATTCCAGTTTTTTTCTTCTTTTCCTGCTTTAAGTGTTTTAGCCGGTGTCCAGATAATTTCGTTATATGCACCAAGTTTCTGCTGTAAATATTCTCTATTATCCTTGTAGTGTCCAGCCTTACTATTATAAAACAGCAGCAGTTCATGATTGTGCTGCTGGCATTGATTTTGTGTTAACACTGCCTGGATCAGGTTTAAACTGTATTTCCCAATTCCCCTATATTTTGACTGCCTGGTTTGAGCTGCTTGTAAATCAATGAGAACTTTCACGCTGAATTTATTTAGTCTTTATGCTTCTTGAGATTAGCTGTAAGTAATTATCCATATTACTGAGTTAATTTTTCAGTTGCGCTAATCATTTCTTTTATCATCGCTTTAGCGCTATAGTTCGCTTTCCATCCTAATATATTTTCTATTTTTTTCGGATTTGCATAACTTGATAATAATTCGGTTGGACGGAGTAATTTGCTGTTAGATTCCAGGTAGGTATCAACATCCAATGAAAAGTAATCAAAAGCTATTTTAGCAAACTCATGCAAGGTAATACTCTTACCTGTTGCAATGATAAAATCATCAGCCTGATTTTGCTGTAACATCAACCACATTGCTTCGACATATTCTGGAGCCCAGCCCCAGTCACGAATTATATCGACGTTTCCCAGTAAAAGTTTTTTCTCTTTTTTTTGGGCAATATTGACGACTGTGGATATTATTTTTTTTGTTACAAATCGTTCACCTCTAAACGGTGACTCATGATTGAATAAATGACCCGTGCAAGCATAAATACGATATGCTTCCCGATAGTTATTAATTAACCAGTGTGCGGAAGATTTGGCAACTGCATATGGGCTTCTGGGACGAAAGCAACTATTTTCATGAATTCTATCATTTTCTGCTGACTCACCAAAACATTCACTGGAACCGGCATTAAAGAGTCGGGTTTCTAAATTCAGGTATCTAATTGCTTCTAATAGGTTAAGTGTTCCTATGTGGATACTTTCGATGGTTTCTACGGGTTGTTCAAAAGATAAACCAACTGAGCTTTGCCCTGCCAGGTTATAAACTTCATCCGGCTTAAATTCATTAAAAATATTCAATACATTTCTAAAGTCATTCATAGCCATAGAGAGCAACTCTATGTCATTTGCAATATTTAAATGATGTAAATGTGAAAAATGAGAAATATCAGAGTAACGAGAAGTACCTATAACCCGATAATTTTTTGATAACAGGAGTTGTGATAAATAAGCGCCATCTTGTCCACTTATTCCACAAATGAGTGCCGTTTTCATCGTATAGAATGTAGAGTCAGTTTTAGTTGAGTTTTTTATCTAATTTAATTAAATCCTGTTCACTTAATTCGCCCGCCATACTTTTTAATAAAAACTCATTTTTGATATAGCTATATTGTGCAAGTCTATATTCTTTTAGTGATTTATAATAAGAAATATCTGCATCAAATACATCTTTAACACTTACTGTCCCAAATTTGAAACTTGATTGCATGGCCTCTCTACGCTTTTGTTCTGTCTCTATCTGTTTTTTATACGCTTTGATAGCAAGCACATCACTGGATAATTTTAAATAAATCTCTCTTACTTGTTGTTCAAGTTGACGTTCAATTTCAATGACTTTTTGTTCAACGATATCGAGTTGATGCAAATATTCTCTTTTTTGTGCATTGATTCCTACATTATAAAATGGCTGAGAAAATTGTAAGGATATTGAGGAAATATTAGTTTCAGGCCTTGGGGTATTGTCTGTTGCTATATCCTGATAATTATGTCCCAGGTTAAGAGAAATAACTGGATAATACTGAGCTTCGACTGACTTTAGTTCTTTTCCTGATGCCTGATATTGCTCTTTTGCAGCGGCTAAGGTTGGACTTTGTTCTAGAGCACGTGACACCCACGAGTCAATGGTTTGTTCGGGAAAAGAGAAAACTTGATTGTGGTTTAAATGTTTGATGCTAGTGATTCTTTTACGCGTAATTTCATATAATCGTTCATAGGCAGAAGCGAGATTAGCATCGGCAGTTATTTTTTCGCTTTTGAGTAAATCTAATTGTGCCTGCGCTTCATAAACACCAACAATTGACACAAGTTGCTTTCTGTATAAAGCATTAATTTGCTGTAAATTGGCTATAACTGCTTTTTCTCTTTGTTCTAAAAAATTTAGTTCATCCTCACTGGATAAAACAGTCAGGTAACGTTCTATTACTTTTATAATGAGATCATTGATTGCCTGCTTATAGTCTAATTGTTTCGCATTAAGGAGTAATTTTTTTCGCTCATTTTCTTCGTATGAGTACATATCCAGAATTTTTTGTGATACGCCCAAAGCCAATGTTTTACCTTCATAACTAATACTGCTTGCCCCAGGCTCTGATAACTCGTTTCTGGAAATTGAGCCGCTAATCGTAGCCGTAGGATAAAAACGCCCTTCTGCTTGTTCTTGTTGATATTGAGAGACTTGCACCGCTAGTTGTGCTGACTTGGAAACCGGATCTTCCTTTAATGCAGTATTGTATATTTCAACAATACTTTCTGCCGATAAAGTGCTGTTGAATAAAATTAAGATGAATAAAAGGCTTAAAGTTTTTATTTTTAATAAGTACATATTAATCTTCATTAAATGAACGCGCAAAGGCATTTGTTATTGGGTTTATTAAATATTGAAAGACGGTTCTTTCGCCGATTTTAATTAAGACATCCGCAGGCATACCGGGTAATAATGTTAAATCTCCCAGGTTTTCATAGCCTTGTTCATTAACTCGTACTCGAGCAAGATAGTATGGCATGCCGGTTTTTTCATCCACTAAGCGGTCAGGTGAGATATTGATTACCTCGCCGTCTATAATTGGCGTGGTCGCACTTTTAAAAGAACCAAAGCGTATCTCGGCAATTAAACCGGTATGCACCTTATCTATATCAACCGGAGACACTTGTGCTTCGATAATCAGTTCTTTGTCCTGTGGAACGATATCTAGTATTGGTTTACCCGGAGAGACAACACCACCGATAGTATGAATCGTCATACCCAGCACTCTTCCTGAGTCAGGGGCAACAATACTTGTTTGCGTTAATTTATCTTCTAAAGCTATAATTCTTTCTTTTAAATCATTCACTCGACTGGTTGCCTCGCTTAATTTTTCGGCAACTTCGAGTTGAAACTTTTTATCTATTTGCAGTATCTGTAATTCTGCTTCACCTATTTGAATTTTTGCAGCCGAAATGGCAGAAGTATTTTTACTGACTTCTCCTTCCAGTTGCGCAACTCTGCGCTGCATATCACGCATTCTACTTTTATTCGTAAAACCTTCTTCTAACAACTCTTTAAATTCCGTTATTTCATCGGTATAAAGCTCAATTTCTTTCTTTTCACTTTTTTGTAATTCTTCAATACCAATCGTCTGCTGTTTTAATTGTTCTATTTTTTGTTTTAATACCGAAACTTCACCATTTATCGCTGTTCTTCTTGTTTTAAATAAATGATTTTCTAATTTAATGGCATCTTGAACTGCGCTTTCATCTTGCCTTTGTAATAAATATTCATCAAAGTTTATTTCTTCTTGTAAGCCTCGCTCTGCCTTTAAGCGTGAAACTAAAGCTAATACTGATATATATTGAGTTTTAGTTATTTCTAATTGAGCTTTAATTTGCGTCTCGTCAAGTACTATCAAGACCTCGCCACTATTGACTAACTGCCCGTCTTTAACCTTAATTTCTTTAACGATACCGCCATCAAGGTGTTGAATCGTCTTACGGTAACTTTCAACTGCAACTACGCCTGGTGCATAAGAGGCACTTTTTAGAGGAGCCATGTAAGCCCAACCTAATAAGAAAACAAAAACAATCAGTATTATTGAATAACCTATGCTGTTGACAGTCTTTGCATTGGTGTCAACGCCGCTGTCATCAACGCCGCTGTCATCAACGTCACGGGGATCATCACTGCCTTCTGATACTTTTGCTTGCCTCTCTTTTGGCTGATTTGCAACCGCTGCAGCTTCAGTTTTATTTTCACTTTCCCGAACATCTTCATATTCAGCTTCGTGGATCATATCGTCTTCGTTATTTTTTGCCATCTGAATCTATCTTATTCTGGAATTGAGGGTTTAATATTAGGAACTGTTGGTTTTGTTAAACCAGCCTGATTAGCATCTTTAGGGTTTGATTTCAGTTGTGATGCCTTTGTATTTTCAGCTAATTTTTTCAAAACATCATCTCTAAGACCAAACATAGTGACTGCACCATCTGCCAATACTAGTATTTTGTCTACATGTGAAATCACATTGACCTTATGGGAAATAATCACAACCGTACTGCCATTGGCTTTTAAATTATTTATTGCAATAGATAAAGCCTGCTCACCCTGCTCATCAAGGTTTGAATTGGGTTCGTCTAGTATAATGAACGCAGGTTTTCCATAAACTGCTCTAGCGAGACCTAAACGCTGTCTTTGGCCACCCGAAAGAACACCACTATGACTGCCTATGACGGTATCGTAGCCATCCGGCAAACGTAAAATCATCTCGTGGACACCTGCTTGTTTTGCCGCTTCAACAATTGCTTTTGAATCTAACTTACCAAAGCGACAAATATTTTCACTAATAGTACCGTCGAACATTTCAATGTCTTGTGGTAAATAGCCTATATACTGTCCCAGGGCAATTCTATCCCACTGATAAATATCAGCCCCATCCAGCCTGACTTTACCATTAATGGCGGGCCAAATACCTAATAGTGCTCTGGCAAGTGTTGATTTACCCGCTGCGCTGGGCCCAACCACAGCCAAAGATTCACCCTTGTTTAGTTGAAAGCTTACGCCTTTTAATATGGGCATTTTTGCACTCGGAGGAGTCACCACGATGGCTTCAACTGACAGTATCCCTTCCGGTGGTGGTAATGGCATTGTTTCCTTGTCTTCTGGGACTATTGTAAGAATTTCATTTAATCGGTTATAAGCGCCTCTGGATGAAACAAAACCTTTCCAGGAACCAATCATTAAATCAATTGGCGCTAATGCTCGTCCGAGTAGAATTGAACCGGCAATCATCAAACCAGGTGTGATTTCATTATTAATGGCAAGGTAGGCACCTAAACCAAGAACAGCAGACTGCATAATCATTCTAAATGATTTGGAAATTGATGTTATCAAGCCGGCTCGACGACTTGCTTTAGCTTGCAAGTTGATCACTTCATAATTCATTTTAAGCCAGCGATGACGGATGTTTTGTAGCATCCCCATTGATTCAATTACTTCAACATTGCGTAAATTTTTATTCAGGTAATTAGTGGAGCCAATTGCAACTTTATTTGCCTCACCTAATGGTCCTGAACTTGTTTTTTCATTAACATAGGCTAATATAACCAGAACAATTGCAGCAAATACTGCTGACCAACCAAAAAGCGGGTGAAACACAAACATAACAAAGATATATATCGGTAACCAGGGTGCATCAAAAAAAGCGAACAAACCATTACCCGTCATAAATTGACGTAAACTAGTTAAATCACTAATAGGCTGTGAACTACTTTGAGCCCCGCCACTGAGTAAACTATTTTTAAAGGTCGCATTAAATAAGCGTTCATTTAATAATAAATCTAACTTAGCACCGGCTTTAACTAGAATTTGAGAGCGAACCCATTCTAATAAGCCCATAGTTGTCAATAAGACAATGACCAGTAGGGTTAGTAATAACAAGGTTGATTCACTACGGCTTGCGACCACTCGATCATATACCTGCAACATATAAAGCGGGGGTACAAGCATAATGATATTGATAAATAAACTAAAAAAACCTGCAGTAACAAAATAATGTCGACAGATTTTTAATGCTTTTTGTAAGTCGGTTGTATTATCGGCAGCTGCCATATAGGAACTCTTGTTAAATAAATGTGTTAAATAAAATGTGTTAAATATAAAAGCAAGTCTGTTATTGTAGCACTTTATATAGGGGTTTTAAATGTTATAACAAGAGCTTGGTTTATTTTTTTTGTAAATGGCAAAAGGTCTATGTTTTATTTTCTTTGTAAATGGTAAATATTTTCTTCTGTTGATTTTGTTTTACTTTTATATATTAAATCAACCATGGACTTATTATCGGGTTGGTAGCCTGTTTCACTTTTAATTAAAATGGAAATTAACGTTTCTAATTCATAGTTCTGGCAAGCGAATATTAATTGTCTTATATTTTCTTCTAACTGCTGTGTTGAAAGCATTTTTTCCTCGGCTCGCATGATTCTCGGATGCTCGGTGCCAGAGACATTATCACCAATTAATAATTCTTCATAAAGCTTTTCGCCGGGTCTTAAACCAGTAAATATAATTTCAATATCACCATGAGGATTTTTTTCATCTAAAATTTCGTAGCCAGATAAATGAATCATTTTTTTGGCCAGGTCAATAACCTTAACTGGTTCGCCCATATCCAGGACATAGACATCTCCACCACTGCCTTTACCCTCATCCAGAGCACCTGCCTGAATGACCAGCTGAGCAGCTTCAGGTATTGTCATAAAATATCGTTCAATTTCCAGGTGGGTTACGGTGACGGGGCCTCCTTGTTTTATTTGTTTTTGAAACAAGGGTACGACCGATCCGGAAGAACCCAATACATTTCCAAAACGAACAATACAATATCTGGTATTACCACCTTCATGACGTTTTGCCATACTCTGTAATACCATTTCTGCAAAACGTTTGCTGGCTCCCATAATGTTAGTTGGTCTAACCGCTTTATCGGTAGAAATTAAAACAACTGTTGATACACCGGTTTCCTGAGATACTTCGGCGATATTGGCTGTGCCAATAATATTATTTTTTATGCCTTCAATAATGTTGTGTTCCACAATAGGTACATGCTTATAGGCAGCTGAATGATAGATGGTATTTATTTTAAATGCCTGGCAGGTCTTTTTTAAATGCCTTTTATCTTGTACTGAACCTAATAAGGGTATCAATTCAATATCTTTAGCTATTAATTTAATTAATTCTTGTTCGATAGAATAAAGTGCTATTTCTGAGAGCTCATATAAAACTAATCGAGCTGGTTGATGCTTAATAATTTGTCGACATAATTCTGAACCGATTGATCCGCCCGCGCCGGTAACCATGACATGTTTATTTTTAATGCATTTTTCAAAGAGTTGTTCATTTGGGACAACGATATCTCTACCTAATAAATCTTCAATTTCTACTTCTCTTAATTCTTCGATATTCGCCTTGCCACTGACGATATCTGCAAGAATTGGTATCTTTTTTACATGCACCGGCAAATGTTCTAATTTACTGATGATCATTTTTCTTTGGGAGTTCGTTAATGAAGGAATAGCGATGAGAATTTGTTTTATGTCTTTTGATTTGACTAGTTGATCCAGTTTTCTGGATGAATAAACCTGAATGCCATTGATAATTCGCTTTTCCAGTTTCTTATTATCATCAATAAAAGCAATCGTTTGATATTCATCGCCATGTTGCAATGCCATTAATAATTGCCTGCCGGCTTCTCCGGCACCATAGATGGCAACCTTTTCACTGCCGCGTTTGAATAGATGCTGATAATATCGCCATATAATAAAACGAGAACCGCCAACAAAAAATAAAGAGATACTCCAATAGGTTATTGTTGTTGAATAGGGAATGCTGGAATTTGATAACAATAGTATCAATAGAAAAAAAATAAGAACGGATAAAGAGACGCCTTTGACGACAGCGATAATTGCTTCAATGCCCATAAAGCGGATAACGGAACGATATAAGCCCAAACGAAGAAAGGCCAAAATAGTTAGCAGACTCGTGAGTAAAATAATTGACCAATGTTGAATTTGGCTAATCGCAATAAAATTATCTACATTAATCGAGATAGACAATAAAATAGACAGTGGTAACCAAACCAGATCAGCCACTAGCATGAGTATTTGTCTAAAGTTATTGGTAAATTTTCTAACCAAAATTCTGTTTCCGTATGTTTTGAATAAAAAATAAAATGGGTATATAAGCTGTTAATAATATCACATATCTAAATGCTTCGCTCACCTGTGCCGCATATGCCAGGGGCAATAAGAAAAACAAATTGAGTAATGCAATACTAAGTGATACCGGCTTATGTCCATACTTTCGAGACAATATTTGATACACATGGCTATTATGTGATTCAAATATTTTCTCTCCTTTGATAAACCGTATCCATAGGGTATAAGTTGAATCACTAATGAAATAAGCTAACAAAATTAGCCATATGCTAAAGTGAAGGCTATTATTTTGAGTCGTAATCATCGACATCAGCGCAAATAACAGGCCGATAAAGCCACTGGCAACATCACCCATAAATATTTTAGCGGGCGGCCAGTTCCAGAGTAAAAAACCCAAAACTGAGACACTTAAACAGCTCAAAATATAAATTGACTGATAATCGCTGACAAAATATAGCAGGATCATAGCGCCTGCACTGACGGTAATCGCTTCTATACTTGCCAGTGCATCAATGCCATCCATAAAATTATAGAGGTTTAGCATCCAGACACTAAAAAGCACACTTGATATAATGCCAAGATATGCTAATGGCGTTGATAGGCTGTTACTGTCAAATAAACCACCGATTATATATGTGATATAACTGGCAACAATAAAATGGATAATTAAACGATATTTAGCTGGAATATGTCGCCGGTCATCGATAAAGCCTATAATCACAATGACTAAAAGACTTAATATGGCCAGAAAGTTTATTTCACTCATTAAATGTGAGTCAAATAAGTAGAATATGGCAACATAAAAGCAAGTAACTATTGCTATACCACCGCCACTGGGCGTGGGTGTTTTATGTGAGCTTCGGTGATTAGGAATATCTAAAAAATTTATTTTAAGTGCGATTAGACGAACAAAATAGGTCAAAGTTGCCGATAAAAGAAAAATAAATAAATAAAATAATTCCATTCTATATTCCTGCATTATTTCATTGATGTTTTATCATATCTTTTAAGCCTTCTATTGTTGATATTTTAGGTTCCCAGTTCAATCGTTGTTTATTTTTTGTTATATCAATTTGTAATGATCCGAGTAAGCGACTTATTTCATTTTCTTTTCCAATTATTGAAAATATCCACAATAATATTTTTTTCGGCAAGTAGAACAGTCTAACTTTTTTGTCCATTGCCCTGGCCAGAAGTTTAATTAAGGTTGTTGTTGAAATATCTTCTTTATCTTTTACTAAAAAGATTTCATTGATAGCTGCGGGGTGATGAATACAAGTTTGAATAAAATCACATAGATTTTCAATACCCACGATACTTCGTTGATTTTCAATTCCTGCTAAAGGCAGAGGAAATTCCTTTTTAACTAATGTAATTAAGCGCTGCAGATTACCTTTAACTCCCGGGCCATAAACTAAAGGCGGACGGATAATAACAACTTCCAGATTCGATTGTTTTGCCAAGGTTAAAAGTTCCTGCTCTGCTAAATGTTTGGAATAGGCATAGGGATCTTTCGAAATATTGTTATCGTCTGCGGTAAAAGCTCTGTTTATTGTTTCTTCGCCATTAACTTTTATACTACTGAGATAAATAAAACGTTTTACACCCGATTTTAGCGCCTGTTGTGCTAAATTTATTGTCCCCCGGGAATTGGTTTCTATAAATTCCTGCAAAGGATCATTAGAAATTTCCTGCATTATATGAACTCTGGCGGCCAGATGAATAACGACGTCTATGTTTTGAAGTGCCTGTTGCCAATTTGTTTGTGAGTTTATTTCCCCGATAATAAATGCATTTTTTTCTTTTATTGTTACTCCTTGTATATCATTTCTATAAGTGTTGATTACTTCATAGTTTGAATCACTCGATAATAAATATTTACCTAGATAATTGCCGATAAAACCTGAGCTGCCTGTCATTAAGATTCGCAGCATTTAGATTAGCTCTTGATAGAGTTGATCATATTTTTGGCCCATTATTTCACCGGTAAAATGTGTCTCGTATCTTTTTCTGGCAGCATTTCCTAACTGTTTTGCATACTCGGGTTGTTGATATAATTTTGTCATTGCCTTAGCAAAAGCTTGCGGATCATTTGCTTTTACTTGCAGCCCCGTTTTCAGGTGTGGATTGACATAATTCATACCAGAACCTATGTCTACTGAAATCATGGGCTTAGAACACATAGCTCCCTCTAACAAGGTAACACCAAAAGCTTCTGAACGCAGATAAGAAGGAAACACGATTGCCAGACAGCGTTGTAATAAACTGACTTTATCTTCATCACTGATATATCCAAGAAAATGTATATTGTTAAGGCCAAGTTCTCTAGCTTGTGATTTTAAAGATTGTTCTTCAGGCCCTTTACCTGCAATAACAATTGGATAGTCGACTTCCTTTGCTGCATCAATTAGTACATGAAGTCCTTTATAATAGCGTAAGACACCAACAAATAAGAAAAAGGGTTTATCAAACTTTTTTGACCACTTGTTATTATTAATTTCTGATGAGACAGTTTTTTTTTCTGAAATACCAATTGGTATTATTGAAACTTTATTTTTATAACGTTGCAGTACCTTACTTGATTCTGCATATTGAGGACTTGTTGCCACTATTTTAGTCGCTTTAGATAAAAAATAGTACATTAAAGGATTATAAAGCTTTAACAGACTTTTTTGCCGGATAATATCTGAATGATAAGTGATAATAGATGTTTTATTTTGTCCATACAGAAAATATAAAATATCAGCAAATGGCCACGGGAAATGATAGTTAATTATATCCGCCCATTGTACTAATTTTTTATATATGACATGTCCTTTAAATGCAAAGTCGCAGGATGCTATCTCAAAGGAATGAGGTACACGGTGAACTTTTATGCCATCGACAATAACGGTATCTGG
>JADGAU010000057.1 GCA_015231865.1 Gammaproteobacteria bacterium
ATATAAGAAAATTATTACAAAATAATAAGTTTTGAAATAATGATAAAAAATATTAAGTTTGTGCCTGAAATTCATGGAAGGCATCATAGCAAAATCATGTATTTATGTCTAAATGAATAACATTTAAATAAATTTAACCATTACCGATATAGTAAATAGAAATTTTACTCGAAATTATTGAAAATACGGCTATGAACAAAGCCGAAAATACAATCAAGGTAGAAAATTGTCATCTTATATTATTGATATACTTGGCCTCGCTTTCATTGTTGCTTTAGCATATAACATTTTGTTGCGTCGCGATAAAAGTAATCTAACTGAATATGTTTGCGACCTTAAAAAAAATGTAAAAAAACTTAAGAATAAGCTTGTTGAAGCAGATATTGCTGTTAATGATAAAGATAATGATAAATTATTCAGACAATTAAAAGAAACGAAAGATCATATAGAAGTCTCCTTTCAAAGCAAATATGGGGACCATATCAATAATGCTAAAATTACTTCCTGTCCTGCCGGTGATGAGCAATTCCTGTATGTTTTAGCTAATCAAAGCATTGACTCTCACATTGAACTCAAAAATTTTCCTGATGAACAATTTACAGTGGAGCATGCCTGGAAAATTTTTAAAAATAAACTAAATCATGTTATCTCGGACTTGCATGTTATTCAGAGTACTGAATATGAACAAATTACCGAAGAAGCGAATAATTATAAGAAAATTAAATCTTCCGTGTCTCAAAAATCGGAACAAGAAAGACAACATGAAATAAAACTGGAAAATGCCCGAACGGTTGAAATCAGTCGATTAAAAGATCAGTTAAATGATAGTTCTGATACGATTAGCTTATTGCAAAATGAATTGGCCCGTAAAGATCTTAACTATTATGATGAAGAAACAGTACAACGCCTGGCAAAAGGCCTGGCTAAAGTTAAAGATGAAAACCAAAACTTTAATAAGCTTATTGAAGTAATGCAAATTGATATTAAACAAAAGGATACTAAACTTATCGAACTAGACAATGAATATAAAAGTTCATTAACCACTTTAGAAGAAGTTTTCACCAAAATGGTTTCTCTTGAAGCTGCCATTGCTTCTAAAATAAATAGCGAGGATGAAGATATACGCCAGGAAGGTAAAGAAATTAAAGCAAAAGCAATACAAATAGCAGGCGATCTAGCTGAACGAATCAAAGCATTGGAAGAGAAAGTGGCTAAAGAAAATGCCATGAAGAAAACTAAAAAAGGCTAAATATTATGGCGTGTTGATTTTTTTTGGGGGCCTAAAATATTTCTGATTATCATAAAAATCAGCATCAATATTTTTTTCATACCAACCAGGCACTCCCAATATTGGCAATGGAGATAAAAAATGATTATTCTTTAATGTTTGCATTTCATTCACCTCTTTCGCTAACTTTACATCCAATCGTTGATACTGTACTTGTTTGTGCTGATAAAAAAATGAACTATCCATTAAAATAGGGTACATCTTAGCTGTCATTCCAATAAAAGGATGTAATGACTTTTCATACATTCCATGTCCAATAACATAAGCATTTATTTGTTTACCCCATATTTCACGAAGTTCATAAAAAACTTTCTTCCATTGATGTGTTCTAAAATATTCCACTAATCTCCAATCATCAACAGCGATAATGATGCCTGATTCATCAAGATGCGTTATAGCATCACGACTTAATGTTCGCCCATTATTGTGATTGATTGATTTATTTTTCATTATTTCCTCGATATGCAATTCGTTGAGCATAATTTTTGTTTCTGGGAATAAGCCCCATATCATTGCATTAAAGTAATCATGCCAATTGTCTTGACGAGTGCTAATGCAACCCGTTTTATAAATACGTTCCTCATAGCCCATACGTGGAAATGGTAAACGATGATCTTGACGACAGAATTTTAATTTTTTTGCCGATCTGGCACATAAGTTATTTGGGAGTAGTTCTTGTAATTGATTCATATCAGGCCAGGTAGAAAATTGACTCACACCTAAAAGCTCTTTCAAATCATTAAAAATTGGTGAACGACAATAATAATTTTGGATATATTCATCTTGGCTATATGAAACTTTCATCTAAAATCTATTCCTTTATATGAGTCTGATATATCTATCAATAGTTAATGATTTCCAGAAAATTTCCAGAAAAAAAGTATCCTTAATACCCTGGTATGCGTATAATGGAAATATTTTATTAAACTTAAAATATAACTGTTATAAGAAAAAATGTCGACTCAGTGACAATTTAACTTATTTCCGTTATAGCAATAGATCAAGGAGTCATTTTATGTCTGAAAAACATCCTGTTGTTGCAGTCACAGGTTCATCAGGTGCCGGTACTACTACTGTTAAACGTGCATTTGAACATATCTTCGAACGTGAGCATATCAAACCCGCTATTATTGAAGGCGATAGTTATCATCGTTTTGATCGCGTAACAATGAAAGAAATGGCAGCAAAACATGAAGCTGATGGAACAAACTTCAGCCACTTTGGGCCAGAAGCAAATGTTTTTGATAAATTAGCAAATACTTTTAAAGAGTATGGTGAAACGGGTATGTGTGAGCGCCGTTACTACTTACATAGTGATGAAGAAGCCGCACCATATGGTCAAAAGCCAGGCGAATTTACCCAGTGGGAAAAAATTCCCGAAGGAACAGATATTTTATTTTACGAAGGTCTTCATGGCGGTGCTGTTGATGGTGATGTCAATGTCGCTAATTATGTTGATTTACTTGTTGGCGTTGTTCCAATTGTTAATCTTGAATGGATACAGAAAATCCATCGTGATAATGCAGAACGTGGTTATTCTGCAGAAGCAACCGTTGACACGATTCTTCGCCGCATGCCAGATTATATCAATTACATAACACCACAATTCTCTAAAGCTGATATTAACTTCCAGCGTGTTCCAACTGTCGATACATCTAATCCTTTTATTGCCAGAGATATTCCAACACCTGATGAAAGCTTTATTGTGATCCGCTTTAAAGAACCTAAAGACGTAGACTTTCCATATTTACTCAGCATGATTGATGGTTCATTTATGTCTCGCCGCAACAATATTGTTGTACCCGGTGGAAAAATGGGATTTGCTATGGAGTTAATATTAACGCCTAAAATTCATACCTTAATGGAAAAAGCAAAAGCTTAGTTGTTTTGTTTGACTGAGTCATTATGTTTTTGTAATGACTCATTTCTAAGTTTTACTTCAAAAATACCTGCTTAAACTCGGATTTATGTTCAAAATCCTGCCATAAATCAAAATAGTTTTGCCTTAAAATTGGATGCAAACTCTCTGGCAATAAATCAGCCAAAGGTTTTAACACAAAGGCATAATTGATAATTTCATTTCTTGGCACATCTAAACCCTGCTCATACAAAATTTCATCGCCATACAATAATAAATCAATATCTAATGTTCTGTCCGAATATTTTTGTCCCGATTTAAATGTGTTTTTTGCTCTACCATGTGCTTTTTCAATTTGCTTTAGCCGATAAATAATTTGATTTGCAGAAAGAGCACTTTCAAAGCTCGCCACTAAATTATAAAAATCCCGCCCATCAAATCCGACTGATTTAGTTTCATAAATAGGTGAAATACTCACTTTATGAAAGCTATTAGACAGGCTTGTGATGGCAGATTGTATATTCTTATTTCGAGATAAATTACTGCCAATACTGACCACAACTAATTGCTGTTGGCTACGCTTAATTTTTATGCCAACCCCTTTTGCCTGTTTAATTGCTTCTGGTTTATTTATTTGAAGATGCACATCCTTAGCACAGTATTTAGAGAGTATGTGCTGTGCAATTTTTTCAGCGAAAGGTTCCAATAATAAAAATTGATTATCTTTAGCAATCTGTTCTATGTCATGAACAATTTTTGCATAATCAATGTTCCTATTTAGCGAGTCGCTATCAATAGCATTAGTAAAATCTGTTGAAATTTCAAGACTTATAATAAGAGCTTGTGTTTTTTCTCTTTCCCAGTCATACAAGCCAATTATTGCTTGAACTTCAAGTTCCTGGATAAAAATTGTATCCATTAGTTTTCCAGAAAGCGTAAAGAAAAATCAATACTCTGAATATTTTTTGTTACAGCGCCAACAGAAATAAAATCAATTTCTAATTGCCTTAAACCAATAATTTTATCTTCGTTCATGTTTCCTGAAGCTTCTAATAAGGTATGGCTACCTTTATTTTTTTTCATCCTGATGACATTTTCCATCATCTCAATACTCATGTTATCAAGCAACAAAATATCGGCTTTTGCATCTAGTGCTTGCTCAACCTCGGATAAAGTTTCAACTTCTATTTCAATTTTTAAGCCATGAGATATTCTATTTCGTGCATTTTCAATAGCTTTATCAATTCCACCTGCAGCAATAATATGGTTTTCTTTTAACAGTACACCATCATATAAACCATGACGATGATTATATCCACCACCGCACTTTACGGCATACTTCTGAGCAACTCGTAAGCCTGGAATCGTTTTACGAGTATCGAGTAATTTTATAGAAGTATTAGATAGCAACTTTATAAAACTATTTGTTACCGTTGCAACTGCTGACAGTGTTTGTAAAAAATTAATTGCGCTTCTTTCTGCGGTCAAAATGGCCTGTGCCTTACCTCTAATAAGACAAACTTGCTGATTTTCAGATAATTCATCCGAATCACTTGCTGACCAGGAAAAAGTTGCTTCAGGATCTAATTGTAAAAAACACTGTTCAAACCAACTGGAACCACATAGTATCGCTGTTTCTCTTGATATTAACTTTGCTTCTATAACATGATTATTAACCAGTGAAGCACTAATATCTCCATGGCCAATATCTTCACTCAAGCTATTTTGTACTTGCTGAATGATGTTTTGCAGGGGTAAATTAGGTAGCATATGATATATAAATGCTTAATATTATAAATTAATTTTAAGTATTTCTACTGAGAAATTTAATTCATGACCAGCCAATGGATGATTAAAGTCCATTAGAATTTTATCGTCTCCAAGCTCCATGACAATACCCGGTAATCTATCACCAGCAGGTGTGTTGAATTCAACCATCATTCCAGGGATTAACTCATCTTCATCTTCTAAAATAGCTTCAAACTTTTCTTTTTCTATCCAGTGATGATTACTTTCTTCTGGAAAGCCAAAAGTTTCTCTTGGCGGCAAGCGAACTTCTCGACTTTCTCCAACCTTCATTCCTAACAAAACATCTTCTAAAGCAGGGATCATAATGCCCTGTCCTAGACTAAAAGTCATAGGTTCATCTGTATTTGTACCATCTACAACTGTTTTATCTGCTAGAGTTAAGCTAAAATAGATGCTTACATTGCTGTTTTTTTCAACTGTATCCAAAGACTGCTTATTATCGTCTGTTTCTGAGCTCATATGTGTTATTACAATAAATGAAAAGTATATTAAACATCTAATTGTAAATCAGTGACTTAAATATGCAAGTTTTTAATACAATAATCTTAGTTTTTTGAAGTGAATTCTTATGTTTGATGAAATAATTGATGAAAATTCCGAGTTTCTTAGTAAAAGTCAGATTAAAAGAGATTTACACGAGATTCAGAAACTTGGTGTAAAACTACTTGCGCTTCCGCTTAGCACATTGGAAAACCACACCTCAGATGCAATCTTATTACAAGCTTTTGAGACAGCTAAAAATATATCAAGTCATATTGCCAAGAAACGTCAACTGAAATATATTGGCAAGCTATTGGCAAAAATAGCAGAAGACGAGCTTAATGAACTTAAAACTTTAGTCGATGTAAAGGAAGGACAGTTATTACAGTCAAATCAACATTTCCATCAACTAGAAAAATGGCGTGATAAGTTACTTCAACATCAGGATCAAGCGATTTCAGAATTACTTCAAGAACATCCGCATCTAGATCGTCAGCAGTTAAGACAATTGGTTAGAAATGCTCAAAAAGAACAAAAATTAAATAAATCACCCAAGAGTGCTCGTTTAATTTTTCAATTATTAAAAAAAGAAATACCACTTTAGTCTAATTATATTAAAGAAAGAGGAACTACGATGTCACGATTAATATACATTGTTGCCATTTTATTATTAATCTGGTTTGCTTTTAGATATTTTAGAACTCAAATGAAAGCTCAGGAAAATAATAAACAAAAGAAAAAATCAGTCGCCATTAAAGATGTTAAACCGTGCGCTCTTTGTGGATTACATATTCCTGTTGATGAAATGGTCACAAAAAACAAGTTATCATTTTGCTGCTACCAGCATATGCAGGAATACCAGGATAAACGACAAAATAAGCAATAATAAAACACATCTCTATGTCTGATTATTCCATCAGTACAGCCAATACTAATCTTTGGCACCCCCTATATTTTTTAAATATTTATCGTATATTTATCAGTTGTATTTACACCAGTTTTTATTTTTTTGAATTTGATTTACCTCCATTTGCCACCCAGGATCCAGCTTTATTCCGGATTGTTAGCCTCTCTTATTTGTTTTTTAGTATTATTATTTTATTTAGTATTAACAAACGCTGGCCTTCTTATAAAATTCAAACAAGAACTCAAATTCTTATTGATATATTGGCTGTCGTATTATTTATGCATGCCAGTGGAGGTGTTTCAAGCGGGGTTGGTCTATTAATGATAATTCCTGTTGTTGCTGGAAGTTTTTTCTTTTTAAAAATGCTGTCTTACTTCTTTGCTTCTTTAGCATCAATACTCATACTTTTAGATCAACTCTATCTATATATGCATCATGGTTTAGATCTGGATTACCCTCAGGCTGGCATTTTAGGTATGATTTTATTTGTCGCAGCACTGACTTCCAACTACTTAATTGATAAATTAAGGGACACACAGAATCTTGCACAGCAGCGTGGTGAAGAACTAGTTAGTATGGAAAATTTGGCCAGCTTTGTGATGCAACGCTTAAAAAATCCGATAATGGTTATCAATGAGGATGAAAAAATACAATTAAGAAATGAAGCAGCGGTTAAAGTTTGTCAATTACTCAATAGAGCTCAACAAAATAAACTATCTCATTTTTCAGAACATTTATCAGGACTTTATCAGCAATGGAAAAAATTTCCTCAAACTCAATTTGAAAGTTATCTATTAGAAAATAGTGATATTGAAGTATTACCTCACTTTTCCAAACTAACGCAATCTGATGATGCCAATACCATTGTTATCCTTGAAGATCTATCCTTATTAAAACAGCAAGCACAACAACAAAAGCTTGCCTCTTTGGGCCGTCTATCTGCCAGTATTGCTCATGAAATCCGAAATCCGCTGGCGGCGATTACTCATGCCAGTGAACTACTAGCAGAATCCAATGAGTTAAGCTCACAAGAAAAACGTTTAACTGAAATTATCGATAAACAGTCTCAACGGTTAAATAGAATTATTGATACTGTTTTAAATTTAAGTCGTAAACAAAATGCTAGTTTACAAAATATTCAATTAAATGGTTGGCTTAATAATTTTAAAATTGAGCATATTCATTACGCTGATAATGCAATTCAATGGGAAATTAATACCACTGAAAATGATGCAATTTATTTTGATCCACACCATTTACAGCAAATACTCAGTAATTTAATTCAAAACTCATTGCAGCATAGTCTTAAAAAAAATCGCTGCATTATTATTAGGGCATATCAGGATATTGATTTATACATTGATGTCATCAATAATGGCGAGGGTATATCAGAAGAAAATAAAAAGACCCTATTTGAACCTTTTTTTACAACACACTCTTCTGGTACGGGCTTAGGCTTATATATGGCAAAAGAACTTGCCAATCTTAATCAGGCCGAACTTAATTATAAATCAATGGCCAATAATCTTACCTGTTTTCAGCTTAGAATCAAAAGTCATCGCCAAGATGAACTCTCAAAATAATAAAATAGAACTTCTATAACAAAAAAACAGCCTGTGATTAGTAACTATCACAAGCTGTTTTAGAAAAATACAGGCAAAAGCAGTACTAAATAGCTTAACGCTTTGAGTATTGAGGACGTTTACGCGCTTTATGAAGACCAATTTTCTTACGTTCTACACTACGTGCATCACGTGTTACAAAGCCAGCCTGTCTTAAAGATGGACGTAATGTTTCGTCATATTCGATTAAGGCACGAGTAATGCCTAATCTGATAGCACCGGCTTGTCCAGTGTTTCCACCACCATCGACATTAACAAAGACATCAAATTGTCCTCCAGTATCTGTTACATCAAAAGGCTGACGAACAACCATACGAGAAGTCTCACGACCAAAGTATTCTTCGATGGTACGTTTATTAATCGTTATTTCACCTTTACCAGGACGCAAGTAAACTCTTGCTGATGAACTTTTGCGTCGACCTGTTGCGTAGTATTGTGTTGCCATTTATTTCGTCCAATTTATGTTTGTAAAACTTTTACTTTCTAAAAATATTAAATTTCTAGTCGCTATTATATTTCTAAAAACGATTATATTTCTAGAACTTTTGGTTGCTGAGCTGTATGAGGATGATCATTACCAGCAAAAACTTTTAACTTACGGTACATTTGTCTACCAAGAGGGTTCTTAGGTAACATTCCTTTAACGGCAGTTTCAATGACACGCTCAGGCGCCTTGTCAATTAACTTATCAAAAGAAATACTCTTTAAACCACCTGGGTAACCCGTATGATGGTGATACATTTTATCTGTTGTTTTGTTGCCTGTAACTTTAACTTTTTCAGCATTAATCACAACGATATAGTCACCAGTATCAACATGAGGTGTATATTCGGGCTTATGTTTTCCACGAAGTCTTCTAGCGATCTCTGTTGATAATCGTCCTAAAGTTTTTTCAGTGGCATCTACAACATACCAATCGCGTCTAACTGTCTCTGCTTTAGCACTATATGTTTTCATTTTATTCTCTTCAAATTATATCTTTATTTTTTATCTAAACTGTTTTATTTATCAATACTCTAAATAAAAACCCATCTACTTAGCCCTATCAACCAGGCTTAGGCAATTACTTGAGAAATAAATCAATAAAATCAACATTTCAAACTTCTCAGACCACATAAAAATCGACAGCCAGATAAAGTGAGCCGCAAATTCTACCTAAACTAATATTATTTAACAAGTATTTTTTCTATTTTTTGCAAAAAAAAAGCACAGCCAAAGGGGGGAGGCTGTGCTTTAAATAACCACCAAAGGAGGATGGAGGTCAAATCAAACAACTATCAATAGGGTGATAGCTATTTGATGCATTAGATTGTACTAATATACGAATATAATTGCAAGCCTTTTTTTATATGCATTTCAATTATAAATTAGTATTATAATTACATAATATCTTATAATTCAATAATATAAAATCAACCTGTATTATTGAATTACCTGACTGGTTAAGTTAACTAATTTAGTCCATAACCATCCTGGGCACCTAGAACCACTTGCACAAGGAGTCGTTTCCGGTTTTTTTAAGCTAAGCTATGAACAAAGTTGCCACCGGATAAATATATACTGAACTTTGCACACAACTCGTCACAATTACCTGTTTTAACATTCATTGCATGTTTAACTTCGTAAGTTAGTCCATTTGCTTCACAACGATACTCATTGCTTGGCATCGATTTTTTTCTTATTTATGATGCAAGATATATTATTAATCTATAAAACAAGCTATTATAAATCTTATACGCTTTTAGACTTTTAAATTTCATATTAGTTCAAAAAATGATAAACATTTTGAGACCTAAAGTCTGATTTTATTTTATTTAACAAAATATAGACTTCGCTGACATAACATTATCTTTCAATCTAATTTTCCATCAACAAACTGTTTACAATTCAGGTAACTAATTATGACGCTTATCGGCATATTGATAGTTTTAGGACTAATTTTTTTTATCTATATTGCTAAAGTCATTTTTAGTGTCTATGAACTTATTTATTTCGACAAAAATGAACCAGATAAACAGCCATGGAAAAACTTTACTGAAGATGATATAGACGGTTCTGATGAAAGCAAAAAATGATTAATCGCTATAAATACCATACGAAAGATAAAAATATGAATCAAACAAAATTTAACTCATAAGAACAGCTAATAAACTTTTTATCAGTACAGTAATTATATTTTATCTAATATCTACGAGTTTTATATGAAAACATTATCAACAATCATTTTAGTAATTTTAGTTGTTTCAATCAGCGCTTGCTCAGGAGTTGGCATTGGCTATTCAATTTAACCAGCCCTGGAATTAAAAGAAGCTGGAAGCAAGAATGATGAAAAGAAAAATGAAACGACGACAATGACAATAGCTGGCCCTGAAGGTACATCAAACTCTAAGGAAGCTAAGAGACCTAAGACCACAGAGACTACACCTAATAAAGCAGCGCCAATTGCCATTTGTTCAGGTGTATTGCTATAACGACGCGCTGCCGTTGCAGGAACAATCAAGAGTGAAGTTACTAAAAGCACTCCAATGATTTTAATAGCCAGGGCTATCACGGCAGCAATTAAAAACAGATAAATAAGATGGACTCTGACTACGGGGATTCCCTCAGCTTTGGCTAAATCTTCATCAACAGTAATGGCTAAAAGCGATTTCCAGTTTTTTAAAAAAACCGCTAAAACAATCAAACCTCCACCATAAATCCAGCCAATATCAGAAATTTCAACGGATAAAATATCACCAAATAAAAAACTGCTGATATCAATTCTAACCCAGGTCATTAAGCTGACAACCAGGATACCCAATGCCAATGAAGCGTGAGACAAGGTACCTAATATGGCATCACTGGCAATTTGCTTTTGTTTTTGAAAGAAAAATAATAATAAGGCCATCAATACCGCTACAGCAAAAACTCCAAATAACGGATCAATACCCAATAAAAAGCCTAAAGCGACGCCGAGCAACGATGAATGGGCCATGGTATCACCTAAATATGACATTCTACGCCATACAACAAAACAACCTAAAGGGCCTGCAATTAAGGCAATGCCGATACCTGCAATAATGGATCGAATAAAAAAGTCATCTAATAGCATCAATGTTTATGCTCCTGGATACTACCATCAACTTCATGGCTATGATCATGATGATGATTATAAATTGATAGCGTCTTTGACGATCCAAATAATCGAACATATTCAGGATGAAGTGAAACATCACATGGCTCACCCTGACAGCAAATATGATGATCCAGGCAAATTACTCTATCGGTTGAGGCCATGACCACATGCAAATCATGAGAAATCATTAATACGGCACATTGATAACGCTTTCGTAAATCAGAAATTAAACGATATAACTCAGCTTCTCCCAGATAATCCACGTTTTGCACCGGTTCATCTAAAACCAGCAATTCAGGCTCGGCTAATAAAGCCCTCGCCAGCATAAGCCGCTGAAATTCGCCGCCGGATAAATGATAAATCGAAGTTTCTGGTGAAGACTTGACGCCTGTTTCCAAAAGCACCTGCTCGATTTGATTCATTGCATAATTGGCAGTTAGTGTTAAAAATCGTTTAATGGTTAAAGGTAAAACAGGATCAAGTCTAATTTTCTGTGGAACATAACCTATTCTCAATTTATTTTTTTTGTATAGTTTACCCTGGTCAATCGTTTGTAGTCCTAATAGCGCTCTAATCAATGTCGTTTTTCCGGCACCGTTAGGACCGACAATAGTAACTATTTCTCCTGCATGAATTGAAAGCGAAATATTTTGTAGAATTTGTTTATCGGCATATTTCAGGCTAATGCCTTGTGCATCAATTAGGACAGTATTTTCAGGCATCTTTAGATATAGTTCTTTAGTAGTCAAATTCATAGAGATATTTAGAGCCTGTTGATCTTTCAGTCTGAAAGATCAGGCCCTAGCTTAAAACAAAAAAGCGATTATAATTTTAATCTTGATAGTTTACACTGCTTTATCCTACAATTCTGCAATTCAATTACCTATACGACAATGAACTATATGACAATGAACAAACATTTCTATTTATTTTTTCTGGTACTATTAGCTCCCTCTATTTTAGTAGCCAATATTGCGCAGGCCTCTGAACCGGGTATTTCTAATTCTGCTCCTAATGTAGTTGTGTCAATAAAGCCAATTCATTCTTTAGTCAGCGCTGTTATGAAAGGTATTGGTCAACCTTTATTAATGATACAAGGCCATGAAACACCTCACAACTTTAAATTATCCCCAGGTAAAGCCAAAAGCTTATCTCAAGCAGATATATTTTTCTGGATTGGCGAAGAATTGGAATCTTTATTAAATAAGCCAATCAAATCTTTAATACATCATGCCAAAGTTATCTCACTTATAAAAACACCTGGTTTAAGCATTTATCCATTTCGTAAGCAATGGCATCATATTGACCTACATGATAATGATGACCTACATAATAACAAAGACAAGCACTTAAAAGAACATGATCATAGCCATACTAGTTCAGATCCTCATATCTGGCTGGATCCACTTAATGCTATCAAACTAGTTGAAGATATTAGAGATAACTTAATTACAATTGATAATAAAAATATTCTTCAATATAAAACAAATGCGCAAAATTTAATTGCTTCTTTACAACAACTGCACAATGATTTACGCCATAAAACAAAACATATCATGAATAAACCCTTTCTGGTTTTTCATGATTCATATCAATACTTTGAAAAACGTTATCAATTAACAGCGACAGGTTCTATTATTTTTAATCCGGAAAGTTCTAGCAGTGCTAAAAGATTGCGGGACATACAAACACTGATAAAAAACAAGAATATTGTGTGCATCTTTAGTGAGCCCCAGTTTTCACCTAAATTGGTAAAAACGGTTATTCGTGGAAGCCAGGTTAAAACAGGGCTATTAGACCCAATTGGTGTTAATCTTGAAGCAGGTGATAATTTATATTTCACTTTGCTTAATAATTTATATAAAGATCTTAATCAATGCTTAACTTCATCTTAAGTTAAGCTTTAATAATTAACTTTTAACACAATAGAGCAACTATGCAATACAGAAATTTAGGACAAAGCGACCTTAAAATTAGTTTAACTGGACTGGGCACGATGACCTGGGGCTTTCAAAACACCCTTGCACAAGGCTTTGAACAAATGGATTATGCCATTGACCAGGGCATTAATTTCTTCGATACGGCAGAGATGTATGCCATACCGCCTACAAAAGAAACTTATGGCTCCACCGAAACGATTATAGGTAGCTGGTTTGCTTCACGTAAAAACCGAGACAAAGTTGTACTGGCAACTAAGATTTCCGGACCAGGTATGGGCTGGATTAGAAATGGCAGTAATCGTCTTGATAAAAAAAATATTAGCCTGGCGATTGAATCAAGTTTAAAACGACTGCAGACAGATTATATTGATTTATACCAATTACATTGGCCCAATAGAGATTTCTACCACTTTGGTAAAACCTGGGGCTTTTCACCGAAACATGATGTGGTTGCCATAGAAGCAAATTTTATTGAAATATTAGAGACCCTACAGAAATTTATTGTCGCGGGAAAAATTCGTCATATTGGCTTATCCAATGAAAGTGCCTGGGGCACAATGAAATACCTACAGCTCGCTAAAGAAATGAACCTGCCTAGAATTGCTTCAATTCAAAATGAATTTTCATTAGTCTGCCGTTATTTTGAACCGGATTTAAGTGAAGTAGCTATTCAGGAACAGTGTGGACTGCTTGCCTGGTCCCCCTTATCCAGAGGTGCATTAAGTGGTAAATACCTCAATGGTGCACGTCCTAAAGGTTCAAGACTAACTATTGAAACACGGCCTGATCACAGAGCTCACCCACAAACTGAAATAGCAATCTCTAAATATGTGGATCTTGCCAGGCGTTATAAAATTGATCCCTGCCAAATGGCCATTGCTTTTGTTAATCAGCAAAAATTTGTAACATCTACGCTAATTGGTGCGACATCTATGGAACAATTACAAAATAATGTCGAAGCAATCAATCTTCAATTAAATGATGAAATTCTCAAAGAAATTGAGCTTATCCGTCGTGAACACCCCCTACCCTACTAGAAGCTCATATGGACTCCTAGCATATTTGTTTGTAACAACTATATGTTGGGCTACATGTATAGGGCTGAAGGACTATTTTCTAAAAATGTTCCATTATGGTTCACTCTTGCACCAAAATATTTAATTTTTATACTTTAAAAATCTTATTAACAAACTAATCTATTGTATTATTTGACTTTTATATACTGGCATATTAAATGCTGCCATTTATTTACCTGGGGCAATATTTAATAATCTATACTCGTGATATTTGCAAATGCAGCAAGACTTTTTGCCTTAGTAGGGCCTAGGAAGGCAAAGTAACGCAGCCTGCATTTTTAAAGATTATGTGTATATAAACAATAGAACCGGACCAGGTTTATTTAGTCAAAATATACCATAAAAATTTCTTTACGATTTAATTAAAAATAATTCTTATTTAGGCTTTGATAGTATAAAATATCCTTTTTGTAGTATCAGACCATCTCTTAAGGAATATTTTTTATGTATGGTGAGAAAATGAGCAGTTTAAGTCAAATAATTGAAACACAACAGCAATCAATTAACCATTATTTGCAGAAAAATATTCAATTGATGGCAGATAGCATCATCTATTTGCTTGATGGTCCTGCTGATACCTTAAACCAGGTACTGCTTCAGACGGTTAAAAAAATTCCTGATTGTAAAACTCAAGCAATATATATTGCTAATGAAAATGGTGTTCAAATTAGTGCTAATATCATCAATAAAGAAATTGATGATAGCTTCCGCGGTCAATCATTAGTTGCTCGCCCCTATTTTAAAGAGATAAATTTACAAGCTGATTTTTTTATCTCAGAAATATATATCGACCATAATATTAAGCGCCCTTACCTTACTGCTGTCAAACGACTTTATCATTCAGAAATAGGTACTCATTATCTTATTGCTGACTTTGACTTAGTCAATTTACCCATTAACACCATGCTGACTGAACCCATGCTTCAATGGAGACAAATAAAAGGCGATCCATCTATCAGAAAAACGTTGTTCCAGCAAACACGTGTAACCAGTGCCATGGATCTGGAATTAGAGAAGGTTATGTCTGTGATGGAAAACCTGATTGTTGAACGTGGAATTTTCCATGCAAAACTACATTTTTCCAGTTCTAGGGCAACCTTATGGGATATCCGTGATCCCCTTTGTTATAAACTTCATGTCTTAGATGAAATTATCAATCCCACTGTTTGTTTGGCTTATTCTAATTATCTTTATCCAAAAGGTACATTAGTTGATACCAATAAAATCAGACCTGTTCTAGAACGTTTTATTCAATTGCGCTTTGCTGATGACACTATCTATTTACGTTCGGCCTCAATTAATATTATGAATGGTCTAATAGGACTAAACTTTTCTTGTGATGGTTCCCATTACATGCCAGTAGACGAATTTCTTGCCCGCGATATGGACTTTTGGTTTGGTGATGCTTGTTAAAAAATATTGCACCAAATTGGTGCTATTTTTTTTAAAATCTACTTTCCGCTCAAACAAAAAAACAATTTACCTATTAAAATACAATAACTTAACAATTATTAAATTTCATGGCACAGGTTTTGATTATAGTATTATAATTCTCAAAATTATGTGTCCATAATGAAAACTACATTAGAAAAATTAATTCAAGATTTATGTTTGCCGGATAGCTACCTTAACTACATCCCTCATTTTTTTATGCCTTTGGCTGAAAAAATAAAACAACAAACATTCAATAATTACATACCTATTATAGGAATTAATGGCAGCCAGGGTTCTGGCAAGTCAACTGCTTCTCGGGTACTACAAGAAATATTAAAAGAAAAATTTGAACTGGACGTCGTTATTTTATCCATTGATGATTTTTATCATACCAAGGCTGCCAGAGAAGAAATTGCTGCAAAAGTTCATCCTTTATTTGCAACCAGAGGCGTACCAGGGACTCATGATATCCAATTATTAAATTCAACACTTTGCAAACTTCAACAAGGCATGAGTGGCTGTCAGGTTAAAATTCCACGTTTTGATAAATCTAAAGATGATAGACACTTAATCACAAACTGGGAACAATTACTAAAACCGGTTAATGTTATTTTATTAGAAGGCTGGTGTGTTGGCATTCCGCCAATGCCTATAGAATACCTTGAACATGGGATCAACCAACTTGAAAAAGAAGAAGATAACAATGCTATTTGGCGTTTAAAAGTAAATGAATATTTAGAAAATGACTATCAAAGCGTTTTTTCAAAAATAGATTGGTTATTAATGCTACAAGCACCAGGCTTTGATGTCGTTTTCGAATGGAGGCAATTACAAGAGCAAAAATTACAAGATAAATTATTAGCCCAGGGAAGTAATATCCATAGCCTGCAAATAATGGATGACAAACAATTATCACGCTTTATCCAGTTTTATCAACGCTTAACAGAACACGCATTAAAAGTAATGCCTGATATAGCTAATGCTCGAATACTACTGGATAATCATCATCACATGACGAAATTAATTTTTAACGAATAAAACAACAAAGACTAAAAATGACACATTGGATAATTTCAACAGATTTAGATGGCACCTTATTAGATCATCATACATATTCTTATCAATCAGCAATGCCTGCGATTAAGAAGTCTCTGAGCAAAGGAATACCAATCATATTTAATACAAGTAAAACACTGCCCGAAACTATCGATGTTCAAAAAGAAATTGGGGTTTCATCTCCTTTTATTATAGAAAATGGTGCTGCAGTTTATTTACCAAAAACGCTATATAGGGAATTGACTGATCATATTAAATCAAAATCTTGTAGAGAAGATTACCAGTATTTTTATAATAGTTTAGGAATTAAGCGAGAGAAAATATTAGACCACCTTAGTAAACTCAAAACTGAGTTTAACTATGATTTTACTGGATTCTCAGAACTAAGCGATAAACAATTAATGGCGTTAACTGGCCTTGAACTTATTCAGGCGCAAAATGCCAAGGCAAGATCATTTTCAGAACCGGTTATTTGGGAAGACTCTGCTGTTCAGCTAAAAAACTTTAAGATGCAGTTAAAGCAAGTTGGATTAAAGGTATTGAAAGGTGGACGCTTCTACCATATTCAAGGACACAACAACAAAGGAAAGGCTCTTATTTGGCTAAAAAACTTATATCAGAAATTTTATCATAATATCGATGCATCTTATGATGTTAAAGTTATTGCGCTTGGTGATAGTGAAAATGATGTTGATATGCTTAATTGTTCAGATATTCCCGTGATTATTCGTTCAAATAATCACAAAGCGCCATCGGTTAATCATAAACAACAAATTATATCTAACAATATTGGTCCTCTGGGCTGGAATAATGAAGTATTAAATATTTTAAATAAGCAGAAAACATAAGGAGAAATTATGGGAGATTTTTATCAAAATGGCATCGTTACAACCTTGCACAAGCTTTCTCACCGCCCCATTGAAGAAATTGAAAATGAACTAGTCAAATTTAGCAAGCAACGGCCATTAGGTTTAGTCTTACCTTCCTTATATTCTGAATTAGAAACTAAGGCCCTACCTGATATTATTTCAAAATTAAAGCATGTGCCCTATCTGTCACAAATTATTATCGGCCTGGATAGAGCAGATAAAGAACAATATAAACAGGCGCTTTCCTTCTTTACTCAATTACCACAACATCATCGTGTTCTCTGGAATGATGGCCCGCGCCTTAAAGCTCTAGATGCTGAACTAAAAAGCCATGGATTAGCCCCGGAACAAATGGGTAAGGGGCGAAATGTCTGGTATTGTTTTGGTTACGCCCTGGCAACGAATAAAGTTGAATCATTGGCACTTCATGATTGTGACATAAAAACCTATGACCGTGAATTACTTGCTAGACTTATCTATCCAGTAGCAAACCCCAAATTTACGTATGAATTTTGTAAAGGTTATTACTCCCGCGTATCTGATGGTACCTTAAATGGTCGTGTCAGCCGTTTACTGGTAACACCGCTTATTCGTGCCCTAACCAAAGTGGTTGGACATTCAGAATATCTTGACTACATGGACAGTTATCGTTATCCATTAGCAGGTGAATTTTCATTTCGACTAGATGTATTAAATGATTTAAGAATTCCTAGTGATTGGGGCCTGGAAATTGGCGTGTTATCAGAAATGAATAGAAATTACGCGACCAATCGATTATGCCAGGTTGATATTGCCGATATTTATGATCACAAACACCAGGTCTTATCTGAATCAGATGCCACTGCTGGACTCTCGAAAATGACGATTGATATTTCCAAAGCTTTATATCGTAAATTAGCTACCCAAGGCACTGTTTTTGATTGCGGCGTGTTCCGTTCATTAAAAGCAACTTATTATCGTATAGCCTTGGATTTTATTGACACTTATCGCAATGATGCCATCATTAACGGACTTGATTTAGACGTTCATAAAGAGGAACAGGCCGTTGAATTATTTGCAGAAAATATTATCAAAGCAGGTAATGATTTTCTGGATAACCCAATGGAAACACCTTTTGTTCCAAGCTGGAATCGTGTTGTGAATGCAGTGCCAGATATTTTTCCTCGTTTAATCGCAGCGGTTGAAGATGATTACCAGGAATTTATTGGTTAGCTTATTTGCACAGGTAATGAAACCAAAGGAAACTAGATAATGGAAAATGATTTTATCAGGAAACTAACCCAATTGATTGAGTTGATTTACCCGGAAATTGATCATAAACAATTTGTCGATTCTTTAATTCAATCCATGCAATTGCATGCGGATGATGAACCTCCTTTAGCGCATACAAATCATTGGAATGAGGAAGATATCTTTATGATTGCCTATGGCGATAGTTTAGTTGAAGACAATCAAAAACCATTATCTACCTTAGAAAATTTTTGTAACGATTACCTGCAAGACAGTATCAATACGGTTCATCTACTGCCATTTTATCCATATAGTTCTGATGATGGATTTTCGGTCATTGATTATTATATGGTCAACCATTCGCTTGGAGACTGGTCAGATATTCTAAAAATGACTTTAACCATGAATATTATGACTGACTTAGTCATTAATCATTGTTCCTCTCGAAGTGGCTGGTTTGAAAATTTTAAGCAAAGAAAAGATCCCGGCAAAGACTATTTCTTTGAAGTCTCACCAGAAGATGATTTATCTCAAGTTGTGCGTCCAAGAGCGACACCTCTTTTAAAAGAAGTAGATACTTTAGATGGTAAGCGCTATGTCTGGTGTACCTTTAGCCATGATCAGGTTGACCTTAATTTTGCTAATCCAGAAGTTTTATTGGAATTCGTTTCCATTATCCGTTTTTACCTGGATCATCATATTCATATCTTTCGTCTGGATGCAGTTGCTTTCTTATGGAAAGAAATTGGCACACCTTGTATTAATCATGAAAAGACACACCAGATCATACAATTATTACGCTTATTGATTGAAACGAAAAATCATCGCTCAATCGTTATCACGGAAACCAATATACCCCATCGCGAAAACCTCACTTATTTTGGCAATGCCAATGAAGCTCATGCTATTTATAACTTTGCCCTACCACCCTTATTATTAAATACCTTAGTCACCGGTAATTGCTTATATCTAAAAAATTGGTTAATGACACTGCCACCTGCTCAAAATGGTACGACTTATTTTAATTTTATTGCTTCTCATGATGGCATTGGCTTAAGGCCCATCGAGGGGATTTTAAGTGATATTGAAACCCAACAACTAATAGACACGATGATGAAATTTGGTGGAAAGATTTCTTGGCGTGCAGTGGAAAATGCTGACAACAAAACAATAGAAAATAAGGCGTATGAAATAAATATTAGCTTATTTGATGCTTTATCAGGAACACTGGAAGGTAAAGATCAATGGCAGATCCCACGTTATATTTGTGCGCATATTATTATGCTTTCAATTGAAGGTATTCCAGCATTTTATATTCATAGTTTACTGGCGACAGAAAATGATTATCAACGCGCTGAAATGACCAGTCAGAATCGA